>JACDHS010000203.1 GCA_013820875.1 Verrucomicrobiota bacterium
ATAACGGTTGCCAAAAGTAATTTCCGGATAGGTCCTGAATCGAGTTATTCTAAAGGAGTAGGAATAAACGATATCGCACAGCTTCGGTGCATCTGGCCGGAGGCCCAAAGGGCCGGCAATCCCTCAGGCGAGCCCACCGGGCTGGGTTAAACGGTTTTACCACATTTGCAGCCTGAGGGGCCGCGATATCCGGGCTCTTAATCCCCCAACGTAGCATTCCAACAAACGCGATAACTAAGAATCTCTTCAGCGAGGAGCCAGTGTCCATCCGTTGGTTGATGTTTTGTTTTTCGAAAGTTGAGAATCCAAAACTTGAGCACACGATTCTTTACACGGGAATTTTACGCGACTACTCTTCAGCGGTATGCCTTCGCAATACGATTCATCCGATTTTGTGGATAGCGACCTGGAAACTGCTCGTCGCTCGCCCTACGCGAGTAACACCGCCGGTGGATCATTCGAATCTCTACGTGCTCCCACCCGCGAAGAACTGGATTCAAAAGTGAGTGATGCTCAAGTCAAACTGGCGGAATTAAAACGCGCCCAGGAAGAGTTGGAACGGGAACGAACCGCGCTCGAAGAGATGCGGCGTCGCCAGATCGAATTTCAAACCGGCCGCGAAGAAATGTTGCAATCGCTCACGCGCGGCACGGGTTTGCTGGAGGAAGCTGAATTTTCCGCTCGCCGCGATGCCGAGCAAATGTCGAATTCTTTGGCCGATCTAAAGGACGCCTTGCTCAAGGTGCAGGCGATCAACCACGAAATTTGGTCGAAGGAAAACTACGGCACGGAACTGACTCGTGCGTTGACCACGATTGAAAATGCGCGGATGGAATGGAACGCGGCGCGAATTAAATTTTCAGTGTTGTCCGGGGTTTCCGAAACGGAAACCACTGCTGCCGAGAGAACTCCCGGAGCAGGCAATCTGGGATCGTTGAATTTCATGCAGCTTTGCAAAGTGGGCCTCGCATTGACCTGGCCGATTCTCGTGGTCGGTTTCGCCATTTTTATCACGCTGGTGTTCAAACGATGAGGTAACCCATGGGATTGTTTAGCAAAAAAGCAGATCCCATCTCCGAACGCTCGCGAGCGTTGAAGCAGGAGATTGCCGCGCTCGAAACCCAAATCCGCGCATTGAGCGAACGGCCTGAACCGCCTCCCGAGCCGGTCAAACGGAGCAGCGTTCCACCTGCCGCCCGCAATTCATCCAGGCCTCGGACCGCCCGGGAATTTCCGGTGGAAGAGTTTAGATTGGAAGCAGACTCCTCACTCGCGCCCGAATTGGATATCAGCCTGGAAAAACCGAGGTTCGTAATCCGGATGGTGGAAGCGATTCGCGGCAAGCCATCCACCAATCCGAAGCTGGTGACATTCCTGGCAGCAGGGAGCATCCAGGGATTGCGTCCATTGCGTTACGAAAAGCGGATCGCCCGGAACCGTTTTATTCTGCTGAGTGTGATTTTCCTGGCGCTGCTTTGGGGCGTGCTGACAGTTTTCCTGCGGAATAATTAGGGCGGAAGGGTGCTATTTTAGTTTAGGTGTGCCGGAGTCGAACTTGTGCCCCCAAGGAAGGGCAGCAAAACTAGAAACGTATTTTGTTTTAGGAAAGACCCCTGAAATGCAGATCCTCCCTGAATCACCACTTGTCGCAGCACCGATTGAAACCCGGTTCGGAGTCTTCATCGCGCGCTTTTCCGAGATCGGATTGGCACAGTTGAGTTTTCCACATGAGTCGCAGCCAATCGCGACCTGTTCTATTGTCTCTCCGCAAATTAGATCGTGGTGCAATCAAACTGAAGAAGCGTTGCAGAACGCGTTGCAAAATGGGTCCGCGCAAGGTTTTCCTCCATTCGATCTGCGGCGCGGAACGGAATTCCAACAACGGGTCTGGCGGGCTTTGCAGACAATTAAAGCCGGTGAAACGATGACTTATTCGGGGCTTGCTGCTGCGATCTATCAACCCACTGCGGTGCGGGCAGTGGGAAGCGCCTGCGGGGCAAACCCGATCCCGGTGCTGATTCCGTGTCATCGGGTGCTTGCGGCGAATCGAAAGATCGGCGGTTTTTCCGGCGGGTTGCAATGGAAGGAGCTGTTGCTTGAGATCGAAGGGCAGGATGGTTTTGTAAGACTGATCTGAGCCAGCGGAGCGCGGCTGTGTCCGAAGGATCAGCCGCAGCGCTCAAGGATGGAATGGAAAGCGCAGGCTTTCTATTGCCCTCGAACAATCTAACGCGCTGCGGCTGATCCTTCGGACACAGCCGCGCTCCGGGTCATGAAGAAATGAGCTTGTTTGCCGAAGGTCCTTCCGCCAAATAAATTACATGACATTCCTGCGCCCCTTCTTTTCCGTTCTGCTGGTCGGAGTGTTTCTGCTCCCGTTTCTTTCTGCAGCGGATAACACAAAATCTCTTTCGGACACTCAACGTTTACAGATTGCCCTGGAAGCTTTGAACCGAATCGAGAGCGATCCCGCAACCAATGCGATTCTGCAAAAGGCTATTTCCAATGTGCTCAGCCAGGTTCGCGGCACACCGGAGTTCGTTCGCATCGTCAAAAAATTCAATCTCAAAGGTCAGACGACCGGTTTGTTGGAAGTGGCGCAGAAGGATCCAGCGGGAGAATCAGGCGTGGAAGCAATGCGTCTGATATTGGCGAATGGTGAGATGGATGTTCTGCGAAGCGCCGTCGCGGAGTCGGACACGGTCATTGCTGCCAGGTTGGTCGAGGCACTTGGGAACGCCAAAGACCAACGAGGTGTTCCATTGCTGTTGCCACTGGTGAATCAAACGGGGCGCGATGTGATCGTTCGCAAAATGGCGGTGCGAGCCCTCGCCCAAACCCAGGAAGGCGCGGGTGAATTGTTGAAGATCGTTCGCAAAGATAATTTGCCGGGAGACCTGCGCCTTGTCACCAGTGAGGCGTTGAATGGGGCGCGTTGGCCGAAAATTAAAACTGAAGCCGAACAACTTTTGCCGCTCCCGAAATCGCGAAATGCTCAACCCCTTCCACCGCTCTCCGAATTGGCGCTAATGAAAGGGAACCCTGGCAATGGCGAAAAACTTTATTTCAGCGAAGGAGTCGCCTGCGCCAGTTGTCACCAGGTGGGTGGACGTGGAACGGAAATCGGGCCGAACCTTTCGGAGATTGGAACGAAATTGGCACGTGAAGCGTTATACGAATCGATCCTGGATCCGAACGCGGGAATTTCATTCGGTTACGAGGCGCATCAATTCGAGCTGGCATCCGGTGATGAAGCATACGGTTTGCTGGCGAGCGAAACGGAGGATGAGATCGCGGTGAAGGATTTGCAGGGAATTGTCACGACATTCAGAAAAAGCGAGGTCGCTGCGAGGAAGCAACTGAGCACCTCAATCATGCCCGCTGGATTGGCCGAAGGATTGTCGCCGCAGGAATTGGTGGACCTGGTGGAGTTCTTAGCCGGGTTGAAAAAGCCGTAGGATTTTATCCTAGAAAGAACCCAGTGACGGAGCGCGGCTGTGTGCGAAGCATCAGTCGCAGCGGCTGATACTTCGCACAAGACAAACTAAAGAACGGCGTAACCGCTCTTGCAGTTACGCCGCGCTCCGTTTGCAGCTTCGCCGACCAAGGGTTTAAAACTTAAATGCCCCTCATTGCTTTTCAAAAGCCGTTTGACTCTCATTATTTTTTTACCAGTATGAAGGGAATGAAATCACTTCACCTACTTTTAGCCTGTGCAGCATTGGCGCTTTGTTCCTGCGATAGCGGGAAAACGCCCGAGGCGACCACAGGATCCACTGCCGGCAAAGACAGCGCATCCTCAGAAGCTCCCGCTCCGAAAGGAAGTTTCGTCGTCGGGTTTTCACAAATCGGAGCAGAAAGCTCCTGGCGCACCGCTGAAACACAATCCATCCGCGACGAAGCAGCAGCTCGCCAAATCAATTTGAAGTTTTCTGACGCCCAACAAAAAGCGGAAAACCAAATCAAGGCATTGAACACCTTTTTAGCTCAAGGAGTGAGCGCAATCATTCTCGCGCCGGTCATTGAAACCGGTTGGGAGCCTGTTTTGCGGGAAATCAAAAAAGCGAACATCCCTGTCATCCTCGTGGATCGCGGTGTCAAAGTTTCCGATGAATCCCTTTACACAACCTTAATCGCGTCCGATTTCGTTGAAGAAGGCCGGATGGCGGGCGATTGGCTTGCCAAAAAGTTAAACGGCAAATGCAACATCGTTGAATTGCAAGGCAGTGCGGGCGCCGCTCCCGCCATTGACCGCAAAAAAGGTTTCGCAGAGGCGATCGCAAAACATCCTGAAATGAAAATCGTCAAATCCCAGAGTGGTGATTTCACCCGTTCCAAGGGCAAAGAAGTAATGGAAGCGTTCCTCAAGTCCGACGCGAAGAATATCCAGGCCGTTTATGCTCATAACGATGACATGGCATTGGGCGCAATCCAGGCGATCGAAGAAGCCGGTCTGAAGCCGGGCAAAGACATTATTATCGTTTCCATTGACGGCGTGAAAGCAGCTTTCGAAGCAATTGTCGCCGGCAAATTGAACTGCACCGTGGAATGCAACCCGCTGCTCGGGCCAATGGTTTTTGATGTGCTCGATTCCATCCGTAACGGTGATCAGATTCCGAAAAAGATCATCGTAAAAGACGAACTCTTCGATGAAACGAACGCGAAGGACGCATTGGCGCATCGAAAATACTAAGCTCAAAGTTTTGTCCAAACCCAAAGCAACCTTGTGTTGCTTTGGGTTTTTCTTTTGAATGATCCAGTGAAAGCCAAGTCCGCAAAACTATTTCCCTTGCTCATTGCGGCTGTTGTCATTTCGCTGTTTTCCCTTTTCGAGATTCTCCCCCGCATTTCACCCGGCCTCGGTTTTTTTCAGCGGCTTGAATGGATTTCTTATGATTGGCGCATGCGGGCGGCGGCGCTTCAGGACCAGCCGGTCGCTGCCAATCTCGGCGCGGTGTTTATTGACGACGACAACATTCAATACTTCAACACAAACGAAAACTATGGGTTTTCCTTTCCCTGGCCCCGCCATCTGCACGGCTGGCTGGTTGAGGAATTGGAGAATGCCGGGGCCAAGGGAATAGCCTTCGACGTTCTGTTTTCCGAACTCCATCCAAAAAATCCGAAAGCGAATGTGCGAATGGCGGGTGGAAAAATCTATTCGTCCGACGAGTTCTTTGCAGAACAACTGCGAAGATCAAAAGGGGCCATTCTCGCGTGCGCCGGGGAAACATTGGAAGAAAATTGGACAGCAGTTCCACCGACGGACCTGTTCCGCACGAACGCACCTTTTATCGGCCACATCGCGAGTGAGGCCGATTCCGATGGCGTCCTGCGCCGCGCGCTTCCCTACCGTGACGATCCCAAACTCGGGCGGATCTGGCATCTCGGCATCGTGCTCGCTGCCCAGGCGATGAACCTGGATCTCGACAAAGCTGTCGTGAAGGCTGACCGAATTATTTTACACGGGAAGAGCGGCCCGGAACGCACGGTCCCACTCCATCCAGACGGAACCTTCCTCATCAACTGGACGCTGAAATGGAACGACGTTCACAAGATGGCCGTCGCCGGTTTCGACGAAGTGATGGAAGGACGAAGTGACGTAGATTGGCGCGATAAACTTGTGGTGGTCGGCAGCATTGGCCAGGGCAGCAACATCAGCGACGTCGGCGCGACGCCTGTTTCCAAGACCACTTATCTGGTGAGCAAGCATTGGAACATCGCCAATTCCATTATCATGGGTCAATTCATCGATCAGAGCACCCTTGCAACGACGCTGCTCTTAATCATCTTACTCGGTCTGCTCGGAGCTGTCTTAACGCTGGAGGGACGGGTTCTTACTTCCATCGCCGTTGTCTTTGCTGGCATTGCACTCTACGTCACGATCGCCTGGTATCTATTCGTTCACTCGCACTATTGGCTTCCAATCGTACTGCCAATGGGCGCCCTTGTGGCTTCCCATGTTTGCCTGGTCACCTATCGGCTGGTGTTTGAACAAAATGAAAAGCGCCGGGTTCGTGCAGTGTTTTCAAGAATTGTTTCTCCTGAGGTAGTCACCGAACTGCTCAGCGCGGAAAAACTTTCGCTGGGCGGCGCTCGTCGTCAGATTACAATTTTCTTCGCCGATGTTCGCGGCTTTACCGAAATGACCGACAGCGTGCAGGTCCGCGCGGAAGAATACGTGCAGAAGAATCAGCTCTCCAAAGCGGACGCCGAAGCTTACTTCGACGAGATTGCCAGCGAGACTCTCGCAACGGTAAACACCTATCTCGCGACCGTCGCCGACATCATCAAGAAGTATAACGGCACGCTGGATAAATACATTGGCGACTGCGTCATGGCTTTTTGGGGTGCGCCCACGGCCAATAAACAACACGCGCTCTGCGCCGTGCGCGCGGCGGTTGAATCGCAACGCGCCATCTACCGGCTGAACCAGGAACGCTTTGCGGAAAATACCCGGCGAAAAAAGGAGAACGAGACGTTGCTCGCCGCCGGAAAATCTCCATTGGAACTTCTCCCGCTATTGACGTTGGGAACAGGAATCAACTCCGGCGCAGCCACCGTTGGCTTGATGGGTTCGGACGCGCACGTATTCAACTACACGGTTTTTGGCCGTGAGGTGAACGTTGCCAGCCGGCTGGAAAGCGTCTCTGGCCGAGGCCGCATCATCATCGGTGAAGCCACCTTCCTTGATGTGCAGCGCGATGATCCGCAACTCGCGGCCACCTGCGTGCTGCAACCAGCCGTTGCGGTGAAAGGGATTCGTGGAAATCTAAAAATATACGAAGTCCCCTGGAAACTCACCGCTCCGGCACAACCTGCTTCCACGGCAGACACAGGGAGCACCGATGAACCAGTCGGTGCCGAACAAAAGACTGCACAGATTTAATCTTCAGGGTGTAGCTGATGCGGGAAAACAAAACAGCCCGCTTGCTACTCAACAGAATCACTCTGAGAATTCGAATTTCGGACTATAATTTGGCAGGTCGTTCGGAACAAAATGTTCCTTTGCAGAACCCTTCCGAATACAGACGCCCTTTGTGCGAAAAATAACTTCTTCGCACAGTTCCATCACTTCATTGGCATTGTGCTCTGCAGGAAGCAGAGAAGGACGTCGGCCAGGAAAACACCTTTCATGCGGAAGATTTTACTTGGACCGAGCCACAATAAGCAAAGCTCGCTTGATCAAAGCGGGTTTGCCGCATGAGAAAGCTCCAGCCAGAAGGTGCTGCCACATCCCACCACCGATTCCAAACCCACTTTGTGGAGCCAGCTTCGAAACTGATTTGAATTAACCTAAAAACGGCAGTTGAACCGCTAATCTTCGCTGATAGTCGCTAATGGAGAAGTGGTTATGCGAAACAAAGACTTCACTCAACAGGTGGTTCGACTTTCAAGCGGTCTTTCTCGCAATCCCTCT
>JACDHS010000078.1 GCA_013820875.1 Verrucomicrobiota bacterium
TTCTGGGCACCGTTTTGGGGTTCGGGAGTCTGCTGCCGCATAAATGCGGCGTTCCGTGCATCCGCACTGGTGTGAAACTCGTGTTTCAACACGCATTCAACTGAATCGTTCCGGCGGGGGAGAAAACCAGAACATATTAGTCGATAAACCACTTACGTGGTGGGAACCAAGGATTCGTATCAGGGCGAGCTTAACAAAGCTTCCAATCACAACGGATCCGGAAATGATTTTTGAGAACCGTTATAGCAAATCGACACGCTGCATCGCTTGAGATAACTCAGCCATTTTACACCCCGCTCGGGGGATCCGTAGGAGTATCGAGCTGCGCCCAGAGAGAAGGGGGTGCGAATAAAAGTGGGGGGAGCTATGAAGCGCATGCACAAGATTTCGCCAGGTCTTGGACGTCAAATACCGGAAAGCTGCCGACGAGGTTTGCATTGCCGCGTTCGGGACGGGCGCACTCCGAGAAAACTGTAAACAGTAATCGGGCGCAAAACGTCTTTACAACATTTCCCGTCAAGGTCTAATCTCGCAATCAAAGTTTGTATGCGTAAAACTCTGTCTATCCTTGTCATCGGCGCAACCTCCATGATGCTCGCTGGCTGTGCCTCCAACTCAATCACCGGTCCGGAACGCAAGTTTGGCCGTGGTATGAACAACATTACTGAGTTCGTCCGCGGTGGAGAAATCCGCCGTTCGATGGAACAAACCGCCATCTTCAGCAGTCCAGATGCGGCTTACACCAGTGGCTTCCTTCATGGACTCAACCGCACCATTGCCCGCACGTTTGTTGGAGCTTACGAGATTGTTACGTTCCCACTCCCGAACGGACCTGGCGAAGATTACGGCCCGATCATGCAGCCTGAAAATCCGGTGTATCCTGCCAGCTATAAGCCTGGCTTGATTGCTGACCAAAGCTTTGCCACGGATAACCATGTTGGCTTCAGCGGTGGCGATGTCGCTCCGTTTATTCCGAATAGCCGGTTTCGTGTCTTTAACCAATAATCTTTGCTGAAATGATTTCGAAGCGCCAACCATGGTTGGCGCTTTTCGTTTATGGCTCTGGAAAAAAAATCACCCTGCAAAGTCAATCTGCTGCTGAATATCCTCGGCAAACGCGCTGACGGATTTCACGAGTTGGAAACCGTCATGCATCCGGCGCCGTTATATGACAGGTTGGTTTTTGAAAAAGGGAGCGAAGGTGTTCAGCTTACCTGCAGCGACAGTTCTCTGCCGGTTGATTCCAGAAACCTGGTCTGGAGGGCGGCTGAAAATTTTCTACGCGCCGCACAGATCAGCGATGGCGTTCAGATTTATTTGGAGAAGAAAATTCCCGTTGCCGCAGGACTAGGCGGCGGCAGTGGCAATGCAGCGACAACTCTCCTGGGATTAAATGAACTCTTCGCGAACCCGCTTTCTAGCGCACAAATGAATGAAATAGCTGCTGCGCTCGGGTCGGACATACCTTTTTTCATGCAAAACAAACCTGCCCTGGGCATTGGCCGAGGCGAACAGGTTCGGTCACTTGATTTTTTTCCTGCGCTGAATGGCGTTTACATCCTGCTTGTGCATCCGGGTTTCGGGATCTCCACCGCCTGGGCTTACCAGGAACTGAAGAAATTTCCTTCTGCACTGAATGGAGAACGGGGCAGGGCAGAGAAGTTGATCAAGCTGTTGCAGACGACCGATTTTAAAACCGCCTCTGGTGAGTTTTACAATTCCCTCGAAGCGCCTGCGCTCAAGAAGTATCCATTGCTTTATCTCTTCCAGGAATTCTTTCGCGAACAGGGGGCAGTCACCTTGATGTCCGGCAGTGGTTCGACGACGTTTGCCTTAATCGAAGGGAAGTTCGAAGCGACCGAGGTTTTGCAAAGGTTCATTTCCAAGTTTGGGGACAAGTTTTGGACGGCGTTGTTGCCGTTGGTTTCTTAGTATAGTTGAGGAACTTTAATAAATCTCTGGCATGCGAGGCGAAATCTTTCTAAGTTTCGCCGGTTTTATGCCGAAGCGCACTGACATTCATTCCGTTCTCATCATCGGCGCTGGTCCGATTATCATCGGCCAGGCTGTAGAATTCGATTACTCGGGCGTTCAAGCCTGCAAAGCCTTAAAGGAAGAGGGCTACCGCATCGTTCTCGTGAACTCGAATCCGGCAACGATCATGACCGATCCCGAATTCGCCGACCGTACTTACATCGAACCGATCACTCCCGAATGTGTTGAGAAAATCATTGTCCGCGAAGTGGATGAACTCAAGAAGCTCGGCTCGAAAGGCAAACTGGTTCTGCTCCCGACACTCGGAGGTCAGACCGCGCTCAACACTGCGATGTCGCTTCACCGTAGCGGTGTGCTTGAGAAATATGATGTCGAAATGATTGGTGCCAAAGCCGATGCCATTCAAAAAGGGGAAGATCGCCAGATTTTCAAGGATCTAATGCTGAGCATCGGGTTGGACGTTCCGATCAGCGGCACGGCCCACAACGTGGATGAAGCCCGCGCGGTGGCGGAAAAGATTGGGCGTTTGCCGCTGATTATTCGGCCTGCTTACACGCTCGGTGGCACCGGCGGTGGCATCGCTTACAACCGCGACGAGTTTGAAGAAATGGCCAAGCGCGGTATTGAACTCTCCCCGGTGAGCGAAGTGTTGATCGAAGAATCGCTTCTCGGTTGGAAGGAATACGAAATGGAAGTGATGCGGGATCGTGCTGACAACTGCGTCATCATCTGTTCCATCGAAAACTTCGATCCGATGGGTGTGCATACCGGCGATTCGATCACCGTTGCTCCGATCCAAACGCTTACTGATAAAGAATTTCAGATCATGCGCGACCAAAGCTTCGCAGTGATTCGGGCCGTCGGCGTGGAAACGGGCGGATCCAACATCCAGTTCGGCGTGAATCCGGATAACGGTCGTATGGTGATCATTGAGATGAACCCGCGCGTGTCGCGCAGTTCCGCTTTGGCGTCGAAAGCGACAGGCTTTCCGATTGCCAAGATTGCCGCGAAACTCGCTGTCGGTTATCTGCTGGACGAAATCAGGAACGACATCACCCGCGAAACTCCGGCCAGTTTCGAGCCGACGATTGATTATGTCGTCACCAAGATACCGCGGTTTGCTTTTGAAAAATTCCCGCAAGCCAACCCAACGCTGAACACGCAGATGAAAAGCGTGGGCGAAGCGATGGCGATTGGCCGGACATTCAAGGAAAGTCTGCAGAAATGTCTGCGCTCACTGGAGATTGGCCGCAGCGGACTGGGCGGGGATGGTAAACCGTGGCGCATTGACAATGATTCTTATGATGATCGCTCTGTGTTCCCGCGTGACCTCATCACTCGCAAGTTGGTTTCGCCGAATCCCGAACGCATTTTTTTCATCCGCCATGCAATGCGCGCCGGATTCAGCATCGAGGAGATTTTCGATCTCACCAAGATTGACCGCTGGTTCCTGACGCAGATTAAAGAACTGGTGGATTTCGAAGAGGTATTGGCGGAGACGAAGAATTAAGATATGGGACGGGTTCGCCGTGGCGGTTACATTTTTGAATAGTGGATTGGAGACCATCCTCCGAGGCACCTTCATATTTACGATGGGAACGGAATTTTGTTGGGACGCGTCACTTTAGAAGATATGGAGTCGCTTGATGATTGGAAACCGCCCAGAAAAGTGGTAGAGATTATCCAGAATCTGAAGTTAGAAGGTCGTATATGAAAGTTCTGAACCCACTCAAAGCCCCCTTCGGGAAAGGAAAGTTTTCGCCGCTTAAGAATGTGACGTATAGGCAGTGGGAAGATGCTTTTGAAGTGGCGTTTGATGACGGCCTTTCTTTTTTGGAACCGCACAAAACAGTTCGTAAAGCCAATAAGATATTGCCGAAAGCAGTCATTACACGTGTTGAATTGGATGAAGAATTACGACACGGCTTCTTTGTTCATTATGACAACGGACAAATTGCAGAAGTGTCCTGGGCCTTCATTCGCGAACATGCACCTCAAAATCGTTCTCGCTGCAAATGATTAACTGTTGATCCCTCCAGCAGGGTAATCAGATTGAGCATGACTCTTGTGTTTTTTTGCCGACAAGAGCAGTGGTGCAACCGAAGAAATGGCGGCGTAGTTCTATATTGAACTGAGGTAATTCGAAGGTGGCTTTTACCCTTTCACAACTCCCAAAAGACAAGGTGTAATCGCCGAGCATGCGGTAAGCCGCGATATCTCCGAGGAAAAGGCGTCCCACGAGCGGGATTACTCGCCGGATATAGAGCATGTAAGCGAAATTCAACATGGCACTCTGCGGAACAGAGATTTCAATCAACGAGAACATCCCTCCGGGCTTCAGAACGCGACAAATCTCCACGGCGAATTTGCTCAGATCATTTGTCCCCAGCGTTTTCAAACCGAACGCAGCGACGACAAAGTCCACCGATTCACTTGGGATAGAGGTGCAAAGAGCGTTTTGGTGGAGCACGGTAATTTTTGCGTCAACTTTGGAATTCCGCTTGTTTTGGCGTTCCACCATGGTGTTGCAGAAGTCCACCGACAGCAGGTGGCCAGAAGCGCCGGTGCGCCGCGCGATATGGGGCCAACATTCTCCACTACCAGCCATCATGTCACAGACGACCGCTCCGGGATGAATCGGAAGATGCGAAACGCATTGGTACCTCCAGAACTCTGAAAAACCGAATGAGGAGACCAGATTGATGACATCATAGGTGGGCCCCATTCGATCAAAAAGCTTCGAGATATATTCCGGGTCGTAGAAGCGGTCTTCCATGCGAGAAGAATTGCGAATCGCGCGAACGGGCGTCGATGTTTACCTTGAACTAAATGGAGAGCCGAAGAAGAGACTATTTCTCGGATTTCTTCCCTGCCTTTTGCCAGGCTTTGAAGCCGCCGTCCATGTGGTAGATGGTTTGGAAACCGAGTTCTTTCATTTTATCGCGGGCTTCGGCACTGCGACCGCCAATTGCGCAATGCACCAGGTACGGTTTGGTTTTATCGAGTCGCGCTAATTGTTTTTCGAAATCGGAAGCGTATAAATCGAGATTGGTCGCTTTGGCGAGGTGGCCAGCGGCAAATTCTTTCCGCGTGCGGACATCGAGGATCACCAGGTTTGTGTTGGATTGCATCAGCTTTTCAGCCTGATTGAGAGTGACTTCCACCGGAACATTCTTCGCCTTTCCTGGCGCAGGCTTGGTTTCAGCAAAGGAAAAGTTTACAGCAGAAAAGAGCAGGGCAACCATCAACAGCAGTGAGTGGATTCTCATCGTGCTAAAGCTTAACGGGAGATTCTTCGGTAGGCAACCCAGCCTATAAGGTGACAACGCCGATGCAGGTCTCTCAATTCCGTGTCACTGCAACCGGGATCACGCCCGAAGCAGGGGTGGGCTGAAGTTGGCCCTGGAACGCACGGCTATAGATCTGAAGGGTTTTTTCCGCAGCATGATGCCAATTGAAAAGTTTAGCGTGCTCCAAACCGGTTCGGCTCAAATTTTCGCGGAGATCGGCGTCCGCTGCGACTCCCGCCAGTTCCTGTCTCATCTGCGCCACATTTTCCGGATCAATTATGATGGCGGAGTTTCCCACCACTTCAGCCAGTGAACCCCGTGCAGAGGAAATCACCGGGCAACCACAAGCCATGGCTTCAATCGGGGGCAACCCGAATCCTTCGAAGAGCGATGGATAGACAAAGCAATCTGCAGCGCGATAAAGCGTGGGCAAATCGTTGTCGGGCACAAAACCGAGTGAACGAATATGGCTGGTGAGCGGGGACGCTTTTATCTTCTTATGAATTTCCTCCGCTCCATGCCAATCACTGCCACCGAAGACCAGGTGCCAATCTGATCCAGTCTGAAGCTTGAACAGGTTGAAGGCTTCTATGAGGCGAACGTGATTCTTAGCTGGATGTTCCAACCGCGCCATATAGAGGAAGAACGGAGACTTAATTCCATGCTTGTCAGCGATCACCTTGCGGGCGGCTTCTTTTGAGCCTGGCTGAAAACGTTCGTGGTCCACACCGTTGTGAACCACCGTGATGCGTTCGGAGGGCACTTCGAAAAAATGGGCGACGTCCCGGGCTGTATTCTGACTGATGGCGATAATCTCGTGCTGGCGGTGAGCAAGTCGTTTCACCACCACGCGCCCGTAGAACATCCTTTTCCAGTCGTATTTATTCGCCAGGTGGAACGGAGCAAGATCGTGAATCGTGGCGACGAGAGCGCAGGGTTGCTGCCAAAGGAGGCGTCGATAGCTCGGAATATGGAGGACATCCAGCTTCAATTTGCCGGCAAGTCGGGGCAACTCAGTTTGATGCCATAGAATGTTTTTCACTGCGGAACGAAATTTTTCCGCAATGGGAACAATCTTCATTTTCCCATCCACGAAATCGAATAGCGGTAAATCTTCTTCGAGGATGAAAAGAACAAATTCGTGTTGGTCGGTATATTTTTTGAAGGCTCGCAACAGGGCGAACAGATACTGGCCAATCCCTGTCTTGCCACGCTGAATCATCGAAGTGGATATGCCGATTCTCATGCGGCTCCGAGTAAAATTGTTTCCAGCTTCGCAATGCGCAGGACATTCCGGACATTCGGTTGCATGCCGATGAATTCGAGTTTAGCGCCGTTTACTTTGGCCTTTTTCGATGCACGAATCATCAATCCAACTCCCGCACTGTCTATAAAGCGGAGCGACGATAGATCAATTGTAATCTTGGATTGGCTGCCTGCCCCAATGATGTGGCCTTCCGTCGTTTCCCAAACTTCCTCCACGTTCGCGGCGGTGATTTCACCGCGCCAGCACAAAGCCGGTTTCGATGGAAAATAATTGGGTTGGATAAATACAGCTTTTCCAGGCGCATTTTCGAGGAGGTTGAGACCCTCCTGGATGTTGCGGACGATTGTGAAAAAATCCTGCAGGCGCATCAGTTTTAATGCTGACATGACGGCATTGCTCGGGGCAACCAGGATGAGTTGGCGTGCGGTTATGCGGGCTTTCTTTTGCAGACGAATGAGCAAACCCATACCGGTGCTGTCGATGAACTCAACGTTATTGAGTTCGAGGAGACAGCAGCGGCTGTTGGAAAGCGCCTCTTCGCAGAGCATGGTGTCCCGGCGAACTGTCTCAATGTCCACCCGTCTCGGCAACCGGACGCGCTGCCATGCTTGCGGGGTGCTGGCGGCAGTTACCGGAGCGGCCTCTGTCTGCTTCTGCGTATGCCGCATTTCCCACCACTGACAGGCGATTGCGCGACTGAAATGGAACAGGTCTTTTGCGTAGCGTTTGAATAACCGGCGCGGTTCCTGGATTAATCGAAAGACCCATTCCGTGCCAGATTTTTGCATCCATCGCGGAGCGCGTCTAGCTGTGCCTGCCAGGAAATCTATGGTTGCACCAACGCCCACAGAAACGGGAACACCGAGCGATCGGTAATGCATGGAAATCCATTTCTCTTGCTTGGGACAACCGAATGCAACGAACAGCAAATCTGGCTGCGACTCCAAAATGCGGCGGCGGATTTCCTCGTGGTCCATATCCAGTAAGCTTGAGAATGGCGGCGAATAATGTCCTGCGATAATCAAGTCTGGGTGAGCCGCCTCCATGTTCTTAACCGCTTGAGCGGTGCTCTCAGGAGTTCCTCCCAGGAAGAATATTCGATATTTTTTCTTTGCCGCAATGCCGATGAGCAACGGCACCAGGTCTGAGCCGGCGACACGTTCCGGCAGTGGATTCCCCAAGAGCCGCGACGCCCAGAGCAGGGGAGTTCCGTCGCAAAGCACCAGGTGCGCATCCATCAGGATCCGACGCAATTCAACATCATCCTGCGCCTGCACCAAAAAATCCACATTGGCCGTCGCCATATAGTGCTGATTCCCGGAGGCCACCATCACATCAATCAAGTGAACTGTTTCGGAAATGGTGACATTGTCGAACGGCACACCGAGGATGGCAATGGGAGGCGCGCTCGTTACGGACCGTGTCAGCGAAGGCTTATTCGGTTGCTCATGTTGGAATACCTTTGTGGTGGCGGTCATTTCGAAGCAGAGGCAGCGATGGAATCGCGAGTGGTTGTTTGCGCCGTTTGACTCTGCGTAACGGTATGGCGTCCTCCAGTGGCTGTTTCCTTCGTGAGAAGGATCAGAGCGGAATTGAGCTGTTTTAGCAGAAACGGGAAGGTTTCAAGGGTGCTGACCACCACATCGGCGATCGCCGATGAATAGCGGGTCTGCAGTTTGTCTTGAACGTGGTGGGCAACATAAAACTTTGGTTTGAAACCGGCCTCGCGAATTTCACGTTCGAACTCCGAATAGAGCACGGTGTGATGCGACCCGGTGTCCGTCTCAGAACCCTGGTTGATCAGTTTTTGACGAACGGAAGCGAATTCTTCGTTTACCATCGCAATGACTCCCCCTGGTTTCAGGACGCGATTGCATTCTGCGAGAGTTTTGGTCATATCGGGGGTGTGATGGAACGATGCGTTGAAAGTGATGGCATCAATCACGCCATTTTTCAGGGGCAGATTCGTCATGCTTTCGAGAATGCGTTCGAAGAAAACGTTGTGAGCCTCGAATAAAATATCCGACGTCTTCAAACCGTAGTAATTTGCCTCGTTGACATCCAGAGCGATCACATTGAAGCCCTTTTGTGCAAGCAGACGGGAACTCCAGCACGGGCCAGTGCCTATATCGAGCACCCATGCGCCGGGATGCAGGTTCAACTTTTCAATAAGAACGCGGAAATCGGGTCCGAAATTGCATATGTGCGGCCACAGTTCGGCGAGCGTATCTGGAAATTGTGCGATTAGTTTCTCATCCGTCAGGCGATCGCTCCCTTTGTAGGTGGTGTTTTCGTATTCCAGTTCTTTCTTTACCGCTTCGTGATCGAACCCGCTACAAAAGCGCATGATGCCATCTTCGATTTCAAAGGTATGTTTGGTGGAACCATGGCAACTTAGAACGCCGCGGCGCACTTCGGATTTATTGGACTCGAGATTGAGCAACTCGAGTTTGGTGGCGCAAATGGGACATTGCAACAGGGGCAGGATTGACGTTCGCATAAATATTTTAGTTCAGAGGAATCTGATTAGTTGTCAGGTCATTAAAAGAGATGACACGCACATCTGGCCGAGTGGCTAGATAGGCTGCCGTTTCGTGCAGAATGGAAATGAAGGGTTCATCCGGCTGTGGTTCGCGGAAATATTCCCACCAATGCGTCACCAGTACTGTTAGACGCTGGCCATCGATGCTCTCCTTAATTCGATCGAGGATATTTGGATAAGGACGTTGAAAGGATAAATGGCAACCTGGATGGGTGAGCAAGGTAGTGCCGTTGGCCCGCCAATGCCTTTGCTTGCAAATCTTTTTGATGGCGTAATTCGGAATCCACGAAATCGGCAGGTTGCGCAATTCATACCAGCCCGTGGAAAGCACTTTAAAACGACGGGAGACTTCTTCGAAACTTGCTTTGGATAGCCTATCGTAAGGCGATACAAAGGTGGTTGGCTTTTCGAACCCTGCATCCTGCAAGTATCTCATCCCTTCGTCTAGCCGCCGGCAAATGTCGGGTCGATCATCGATGGAAAACTCTGTCTTCAAATTCACAAACTCGTGGGCACAACCGTGCTGGACAATTTTATAGCCAGGATTGCCTTGCAGATACTCCACCAGCTTCTGGTTGGAGCCTATCGGCATGTATTTTGGCACAGGTGAACTTTTACCAATCAGAAAGAGTTCGGGATTGCCATCGCTCTTGGTGGCCTTTGTGTTGACGTTTGGAATGGTGGCGAGGTTGACCGGCAAACCACGATCGAGAAAAGGACGGTAGAGCCGTTCGAGGCAATCAATCGGCGTGAGTGCGTTGGTATCGTCATCGCGAAGAATTACGTATTTCATTGTTTCTCCTCGATGAGTTCCGCGTACAGCTTTTTGACCCGGCCACCGAGAACAGCCGTGTCAAAGTTTTCGCGGACAAAATTGCAGCCGTGCGCGGCGAATCGTTGTGCTACCTCCGGATTGCTCAAGGCGGCTTGTACCGCTTCGTGGAAGGTTGCTGGATCTTCCAGGTCAAAGATCCATCCGTTTATCCCAGGGGAAATCAGGTCGATCGCGCCGGAATTTTTACTCGAAATGACGGCAGTTCCAGCCGCCCACGATTCTAGAATGACCAAACCAAAAGTTTCAGAGATGGAGGGAAGGAGAACGGCTTTCGCTTCCTGGAAAAGTCCGATGAGACGCGGGTCGCCGGGAGGCAGGCCGCCGGTCAGTAAAATGCGGTGCCGCAAGCCAAGCTCTTCGATTTTCTTTTCAATGGCCTTCCCATACGACGCATCTGTGCAGGCCCCCGCGAACACCAGGAGCGTGTTGGGAAAGCGTTGCAAAATGCTGGGCGCCTGTTCGACAACCCACATCTGATTTTTTACGGGATCGATTCTGCCAACAACGAGCAGGACATCTTTGCCGATGATCTGAGGAAAAGTGATTTTAGCGTCTGCCCGATAATCTTTGGCATATTCCGCAGCGGGAACGCCGTGCGGTTGGACAATGACTCTTTTGTTCGGGAATGCCTTTTGCTGGAGTTCGGCTTCTTTTTTGTTGCAGGTGAAGATCGCATCCGCTTCGGAAAGAACTTTACGAGCCTGGAAGATAGCTCCAAAAACCCGGCCCCATTCGAAGCCGCCTTTCAATGGTTGCTGCAGATAGGCACGGGTTTTCTCCGGCAGATCCAGAACACCGCCGTGAATGGATGCCACCAGGGGAACCCGTTTTAACTTTGCCGCCGTGAGAGCAATGCCACCCAGCCGATTTCCAGCATGCGTGTGCATGATGGAGAAATCTTCACGCAAGAGTTTCGGGAGAAGGTCAAAAGACATCAAATTGCCCCCAACAGAAATGAGCTGTTGTTTTTGGCTGTTCGAGATGCCCCAGACGGGAACGAACGATTTGAATCGTTCCACCGCAAAGCCTCCGTTTTCCAAGGGATCACAGAGGGCAGGCGTGTCGAGTTGTGGACAGAAAACCTTCGAAATCGCGCCGTGTGATCGCAAACCATCCAGCAGGCGTTTGACCGCTGTTTCAGTGCCGCCCCACTCCGCCGGATTATATTTTCGCAATAAATGAGCGACTTGCATCGTGTTGTGCTCCTGCTGAGACATTTCGTGAAAGGTTCTTCAGACAGTTAGCTACGATAGAACCTGAAACAATGGAATCACTATCGGGGTCACCGCTGATTGCATCATCAGTGGTGCGCCTGTTGTGAAAAATACGTCTGCCTTTTAACTTTTCAGCTAAAGTGGAAACAATTGATTTTGCCAAAGCAGCCATCCTGGCCAGCTTGTATTTTATAGTTGCCCCACTGCTGGGGCTTCTCATTTCACGTAAGCGCAGTTGGCAGAAAATTGCGTTTGCGTTGCTCTGCTTTATGACAATTTCAGGCCTCATGAAACCTGCGGAATGGGGTTTGACGCTCGCCTTTGATCCCATGTATCGAGGGCACGCCCGCGGGTTTCATTTTTTCTTTAATGAAGCGCTCGCTCTGGCGTTAATCTTTGCAAACCTCTTTGCGCCAAAGGCACGGACGAAATTGTTTCCGCCTGGTCTCTGGGTGTATCTCCTCTACTGCTTCGTCAGCATGATCTCGTTGATCAATGCGCCGTCTCAAGCTTATGCTTTGATGGCGAGTCTGAAGGCTTTCAAGATAATTCTGTTTTTCATCGCAGCCTACAATTTCTTCCGTCAGGAGGAAGACTTTCACTTTTTCCTGAAGGTGATGAGCTACACAATGATCTGGGAGATGTTCGTCGTCCTGAAAATGAAGTATGTGGATCGCTTGTATCAGGTTTGGGGAACATTTGAGCACCAGAATTCACTCGTCATGTATGCGAGCATGATTGGAATGGTTCTGCTTGCGGCAGCCGCAGCGCGCAAGCATCGGAATGCTAATATTTATCTTTTCGGCTTCATTGCGACCGGAGTCATCACTCAGTCCACATTATCTCGAGCCGGGGTTGTCATCTTTGCGGCGGGAACGGTGGGTGTTGTGGTGCTGAGCTTACTGGAGAAGGTGAGTCGGCGTCGTTTGGCGGTGGCAGGGGCATTGGTTGCAGTGGCAGTTGTGGGACTTAGTTTCACCCTCGACAGCATCGTTGCCAGGTTTAACGACAGCTATAATTCACAAAGTGGCCTGACGCGGGATCACCTTAATTTGGCATCCGCAAAAATGTTGCATGATTACCCACTCGGCGTGGGTTTGAATAATTACGGTGTGATGATTAATCACCCGTATCCGTATGGGGATCACATTGATGAATACGAAAGGGTCGAGCTTGGCCACAGAATCGATAAAACCATCCAAAAAGGAATTTCCGAAAGTATCTATTGGCTGGTTTTGGCGGAAACGGGCTACCTCGGCTTTGTGACCTTCATTGCTTTTCTGCTGGTATATCTCTGGTGGGCGGTTCGCAACGCCTGGCATTTCCGGCGTCAATTTATCGGAGCGCTCAGCATGGGGATAGCAATGGGTTTCAGTTTGAACTACACCCAGAGTCTCTTGGAGCGGGTGCTGTTACAGCCCCGGAATATGATGGTCTGGTTTATTCTTTTGGCTGCCGTGGCGAAAATTCATACATGGAGAAAACAATCCAAACGCCGTTCAAAGAAATCCCTGAATGAACTCTCCCCGAGCATCGGCGTTCCTCAAGAACGACAACTTGCCGCCGCTAGAGTGGTATTGTGAAGTCCGTCTGCAGAAGTTTGTGGAGATTGGTTCCGCTTGTTTGGTCTTTTGGGTGAGTGCAGCAGAAAGCTTCCTCCGCTCCTGCCGGGTTCAGAAGAGCGTATCTGGCGGTTCTTGATTAAAAGTGGGGGACGATGCCCGAGTGGCCTGGTATTTCTCGGAAACAAGGGCGATGTAAGAACCGCTCTGCGGAGCGCGGTGTGCGAAGCATCAGCCGCAGCACGTGAGACTGGAATTATAGTGTTTGGAGTCCCAATATCGCTCTCAAAAATCACGTGCTGCGGCTGATCCTACGGACAAGCCAGAACTATAAATGAGACGAACCGCCCTGCGGTTACGCCGCGCTCCGTTCCTTCGGAAATCTCACCCACTTTTAATCACACCCCGGTTCCAAAGGTTCTGTAGAACGTCGTTGTAATTTTTTATCGGTTCGTACATTCTCGCCTCGTTCCCAAAATACTAACCTGGCCCTAAACAAAAACTCCCATGAAAAAACTCCTGTATGCGTGCAGAAGCAAGTTCAAGCTTCTGACTGCCACACTATTAGCTGTTAGCTCCCTTGCGACTGCACAGGCGGATGAATTCCGCGGTGTCTGGGTCGATGCGTGGGGAGCCGGCTTCCTGAATGCCTCCCAAGTCACGACGCTCGTCAATCAGTGTCGCACGTATAACTTCAATGCCGTGATTGTGCAGATGCGCCGCCGTGGTGACGCCTTTTACATGCCTCAGGCACCGAATGGAGATCCACGCACCACAGCTTTGGCGTCGGGCTACGATGCTCTACAGGAATTGATCAATCAATGTCACTCTGGCACACCGCGGATTGAAGTGCATTGCTGGGTTCCGGCTCAGCTCATTTGGGCAGACACGGTTAATTCTCCTTCCCAGCCTGGTCACGTTTATAATTTGCATCCGGAGTACCTCATGAAGAATTCCTCGGGCGCAACCTTCATGGCTGAAGGTTATTACCTTGATCCCGGTCATCCTGGCGCGGCGCAGTGGAACTACAACATGGCGAAGGACATTGTCAGCCGCTATAACATTGACGGATTCCATTGGGATTACATCCGGTATCCCCAACAGGATTCCGGTTACAATGCTACCGCTATTGCCCGTTACAACACGGAGTTTGGTTTGACCGGCCAGCCCCTGTCGTCCAATACTCAGTTCTCCAACTGGCGCCGCCGTCAGGTCACAGATTTCTTGCGCTGGGCCAACGCGGACCTTCTCGCTATCAAGCCAAACCTCGTCATCTCGGCTTCTGTTTTCGCAAGCCGAAGTGACGCTTTGAACGCACGCTTTCAGGATTGGGCCGCCTGGAACAATGAAGGTCTATACGATCTTTGTTTCCCGATGAATTACACTGCGGACAACAACGTCTTTAATACACGAACAGACGACGCCTACCTGAATCAGGGTGTTCGTCGCGTTTACATGGGGCCCGGTGCCTACCTGAACACGAAAGAAAACACCGTGGTTCAACTCAATTACTCCCGTAACAAACCGCTCCTCGGAACTTCCTTTTTCAGTTATCGTACGCCGAACAGCGGAACAGTCGATCAGACTGGCACCTTCACATATGTGAAGAATAATTATCAACCCACATGGCAGAATGTGCCTTCCTTGCCGTGGAAAGCTTCCCCGACAAAAGGTATTTTGAAAGGAACAGTTACCCGTCAGGACACCGGCGCGATCGTTTACAACGCTACCCTCTCCGTTAACACAAGCCCGGTCCGCACCCAGAAGTCTGAAGCACATGGCAAATATGCTTTCTTCGAGACAACTCCAGGAACCTACACGGTCACCGCAAGTGCATCCGGATTTCCAAACGCCACCGGCATTGCGACTGTAACCGCGGGTGGTGTCGTCACCCTCAATCTCGCTTTCGGAACCGCCGATACGACTCCGCCTGTTATTTCAAATGTCGGCTCCAGTCTGGTCACCGATTCTACCGCCCGCATCACCTGGACCACTGATGAGAACTCCGACAGCGCAGTCAACTATGGAACGACCACGAGTTACGGAACAACCGTTTCGGACGCGAGCCTGGTTACGAGCCACACGATCAACCTGAGCGGGTTGAATCCTTCTACCCTTTACAACTTCCGTGTTCGTTCAAAGGATGGTTCAAACAACGAAGCTGTTTCAGGCAATTTCACCTTCACGACAGCCGCCGCTGGTGTCACAGAAATTATTATTGATAACCCGGCTGCCACCGTGGTTGGTTCGTGGTCCTCTGGCACCGGCGCCACTGACAAATACGGCACGGATTACCGCTTCAAATCCGGTGTAACTCCTGGTTCCTACCTGCAATACACTCCAAATATTCCTGCAGCGGGCAGCTATCAGGTATATCAATGGCACCCCGCCGGTAGCAATCGCACCACCAACGCACCTTACGTCATCAACTACAGTGGGGGCAGCGCCACGGTGCGAGTAAACCAGCAAGTCAACGGTGGTAAATGGAATCTCCTCGGAACCTATAACTTCGCAGCCGGAACGAGTGGTAATGTGCGCCTTCAAGACGACTTTGCTGATACTACCCAGGTTGTTATGGCGGATGCCGTCCGGTTCGTTAGCCTGGGTGTGACAATCCCAACGGCACCGAGCGGTCTGAGCGCGACATCCATCAGCAGTTCGCAAATCAATCTTGCCTGGACAGATAACTCCAGCAACGAAGACAACTTCATTGTCGCCCGCAGCACTACTTCCGGTGGACCTTACACGGACATTGCCACGCTCGGCTCGAACGTGACTTCCTTCAACAACACTGGCCTGAGTGCGAATACGACCTATTACTATGTTGTTCGCGCCAGCAATTCCGGTGGGGCCTCTGCCAATTCGAACCAGGCCAGCGCCACCACTGCCCAGAATCCACCGGCAGCGCCGAGCAATTTGACGGCAACCACCGTCAGTCAGACGCAAATCAATCTTTCGTGGACTGACAATTCCAGCAATGAATCGAATTTCATCGTGGGACGCAGCACTACTTCAGGCGGGCCTTACACCGATATTGCGACACTTGGAGCGAATGTGACATCGTTCAACAACACCGGTCTCATCGCTGGCACTACCTACTACTATGTCGTGCGTGCCAGTAACAGCGGTGGTTCTTCCGCCAACTCAGCCCAGGCATCGGCCACCACGCTGCCCAATGCGCCTGCCGCTCCGAGCGGCTTGACCGCAACGGCTGTCAGCGGAACGCAAATCAACCTGGCCTGGATCGACAATTCGAGCAATGAATCGAACTTCGTTGTCGCCCGCAGCACCACTTCCGGTGGTCCTTACACGGACATAGCCACTCTCGGCGCCAACGTCACGAGCTTCAACAACACCGGACTCAGCACCGGCGTCACCTATCATTATGTGGTCCGCGCCAGCAACGCTGGCGGCACCTCGGCGAATTCCGCCCAGGCCAGCGCCACTACCATCAGTCTACCGGCAGCACCGAGCGGGTTGACTGCCACCGCAGTTCGCGCCACCCGCATTGATTTAGCCTGGGTGGATAATTCAGGGAATGAATCAGGATTCGTCATCTCCCGCAGCACTACCTCAGGTGGGCCCTACACGGACGTGGCAACGGTTGGCGCCAATGTGACCAGCTATAACAACACGGGGCTGACGGCGAACACTACCTATTTCTATGTGGTTCGCGCTACCAACTCTGTCGGTTCCTCCGCCAACTCCGCGCAAGCCAGCGCCACCACACTGGAAACAGATCTGTTGGTGGATAATAAATCTGCGGTCGTTGTCGGTAGTTGGACAGTTGCCACGAGTGCGGCCGATAAATATAACAGCAACTATCTCTTCGCCAGCCAGGGAACAGGCAACTCCTACGTTCAATTCACTCCCTGGATCGCTACGGCTGGTTCCTATCAGGTTTATACATGGCATCCTCAAGGGAGCAATCGCACTACGAACGCCCCGCACGTCATCAATTACAATGGTGGTTCAGAGACCGTTTATATGAACCAGAAGGTAAACGGCGGAAATTGGAATCTCCTTGGAACCTTCCCGTTTGCGAATGGAAACACCGGCAATATTCGTATCACTGATGCCTTTGCCGATGCAGGGCAGGTCGTTATGGCGGATGCCATCCGCCTGATCTATGTCTCTGCGCCGACGGCACCTTCGGCCCTGGCCGCCACAGCGGTTAACCAGCAAAGGATCGATCTCACCTGGACGGATAACTCGACCAATGAAGATAACTTTGTGGTAGCACGCAGCACCACTTCTGGCGGCCCTTACACCGACATTGCGGTTCTATCGGCGAACTCAACTGCCTTCAGCAACACTGGTCTTGCCCAGAATACGACTTATTACTATGTCATTCGCGCGAGAAATGCCAGTGGATCCTCGGCCAATACCGCCCAGGCGAGTGCAAAAACCAAACGCGCCGTTCGCGTTCAAAGCATCACCATGAGTTGGGTATTATCCAGTAGTAAATACAAGTCTCGCGCAACGGTGGTCGTTACCGATACCTCGGGTGCCACCGTTCCTTCCGCGACTGTCACCGGCAACTTTACTGGCGCCTATACCAACAATGGCCGGACAGGCACGACCTCATCGACCGGCACCGCCACGATCACTTCGACTTCTAGCATCACCAAGGGAACGGTTACGTTCTCGGTGACGAATATCACCGGCACAGACATGCAATATCTGTCCGGCTCAAACATTGTGACATCTGCAACACACAGTCGCTAATTGAGCGGTCATTCAACACGGGCCGGTCTGAAAAGACCGGCCCTTTTCTTTTTAATCACCCTTTTCCACTTCCTCAAATGGTGAAGAGAAACCGTAACGCGCAGGGCAGCATTGGATAGCTTGTAATCGCTTCACATCCTGCCTGGCCTCCGGATATTTAGAAATCTGCCCCAAAATTTCGTCCAGGATGCGTTGCAACTCCCTATTTTGTTTCTTTAAGGAATAATGCATCCATTTCCCTTCCCGCCTGGCTTCCACGATTCCCGCATTTCGGAGATAAGCCAGGTGCCTCGATATTTTGGGTTGATTG
Organism: Verrucomicrobiota bacterium; assembly: GCA_013820875.1. Classification (GTDB taxonomy): domain Bacteria; phylum Verrucomicrobiota; class Verrucomicrobiia; order Limisphaerales; family JACDHS01; genus JACDHS01. Next base: position 17,744 of record JACDHS010000078.1, read on the forward strand.
GTCTTGAGAACTCCTTGCAGGAAGCAGACACAGATTTCACCATCCCGCATGAGATGAAGCAGTCGCAGTCGGGTTGAATCCGCCAGTGCAGCAAAGAATAATGCCATCTCTTTCATAGACGCTAAACATATACGGCTTGACGCATGTCAGCACAAGCTTCATTGTAAATGCGGAAATGCGTATATGTAGGTGAGTGTTGTTTGAACATCTGCCTTGACCCTGTGCGCCTGAGCCAATGGCGTGGAAACCGCCCTTTGATTTTGCAACCCACACTATTAAATAAACTGGAGCACCTTCATGTCTGACTCTGTTGCCAATAAAATGTCCTTCCTGGACCGGTATTTAACGATCTGGATTTTTGCCGCAATGGGACTCGGCATTCTGCTGGGGACTCTTTTCATCAAAGAGCCTGAGGCTTTCTTCGCGCCGATGACGGTTGGAACGACCAATATTCCCATAGCGATCGGGCTCATCCTGATGATGTATCCACCCCTCGCGAAGGTGAGATACGAACAAATGGGCAAAGTGTTCGCCAATACCAAAATACTCTCGCTCTCATTGATTCAGAACTGGCTGGTAGGACCAACGCTCATGTTCGTTTTGGCGATTATATTTCTGCGGGACCATCCTGAATACATGGTGGGGCTTATTCTGGTCGGAATTGCGCGGTGCATTGCCATGGTGCTGGTCTGGAATGATCTGGCAAAGGGAAATACCGAGTACGCCGCAGGTCTCGTTGCGATCAATAGTTTGGCTCAAATTGTGTTCTACAGTTTTTATGCGTGGTTGTTCGTCACCGTTCTTCCTCCTTACTTCGGCTTGAAAAGTACTGTCGTTGATATAGGAATCGGAGACATCTTCTGGAGTGTGCTGGTGTATTTGGGGATTCCGTTTGCTGCGGGAATCTTCAGCCGATTGATCCTGGTCTCCGCCAAAGGAACAGAATGGTATGAGCAAAAGTTTATTCCACGCATCGCTCCGATAACTTTGATTGCCCTTCTGTTCACGATTGTGGCGATGTTCACTTTCAAAGGTGAAAAGATCGTTCAGTTGCCATTCGATGTCGTGCGCATCGCGGTGCCACTCGTCATTTACTTTGTCATCATGTTCTTTGTCAGTTTCTTCATGGGTAAAAAAATGGGCGCGGACTATAGCCGGTCCAGCACGCTGGCGTTCACGGCTGCGGGCAACAACTTCGAGTTGGCAATCGCGGTGGCGATCTCAGTGTTCGGCATCGGCTCTGGAGTTGCCTTTGCGGCGGTGGTCGGTCCCTTGATCGAGGTGCCGGTTCTTATCGGCCTGGTGCATGTTTCACTCTGGATGCGAAAGAAATATTTCGGTGGGGAGACGGTGTCTGAAAGCACTACTGTGCCAGCGGAGAGTTGCAAGGTGAGTGCCAAAGTGCAGCAAGCGCTGGACAAACAGAAGGGCTATTAGACTCGGTTGCACATTTCATCTTCTCCCGCACCCTTTGGTATAACCTTGATTACCGGGCGTACTTGATTCCGCAACCGTATGGTTTTGTCTGGGCGACTTCTACCTTCTCGCCAGCGACAGTTTTGTTGACCGCTTCGCGAACGTAGTTTTTTGCCTGCCGCGGATCCCCTTCAGTGGCCGGTTTGTTATCGATCGCGCCCTGGTAAACAACTTTACCTTCCTTATTGATTACAAACAGATGCGGGGTGGTTTTCATCCCGTAGGCTTTGCCGATTTTTCCATCACTGTCATCGAGCCAGGCGGTGGCTTTAATTTTCTGGTCGGACATTTCTTTTTTTACCCGCGCAGGTTTCAGGTAGCTATCAGACTTTTTGCTAACGGAACTTATCAACAACCAGACAACTCCTTTGCCAGTTGCTTCCGACTGCAACTCTTGCATGGCTCCGGACTCGTAGTGATTCTGCACAAACGGGCAATCGAGATTGATATTCTCCAGGACGACGACCTTGCCTTGGTAATCGCTCAACTTGTGAGTCTTGCCATTGATGTCTTTTGCTTCGAAATCAGGGGCAGGTTTGCCGGATTCAACCTGCGCTGTGCATAGAAGCGTGCCGATGAATAATGAACTGAACAGAGTTGCGAAATATTTCATAAGTTCCTTTCGGTTCGGGGGGAGATAGCCCAAGAAAACCTCTAAACTTATTTCGCCGCTTTGTCCAATGCTTCAAGGACGATGCCTGGCGTCAGGATGGTCGGAAGCACATTTGCCGGCTGAGAGGCATCTGCGGGAAACACCAACACCAACGGGACTCCCGCACGATCATATTTCTTGAGTTCGGCAGTAATAGCGTCGCTTCCGCGTGTGTAATCCGCTGTGAGCGCAACGGCATTGATCTCCTTCAACTTCTTCCCAACGCTCTCGATCTCGATGCTGGTGCGTTTGTTGTATTTGCACGTGAGACACCAGTTGGCGGTGAAGTCCACCAGGACAGGTCTGCCTTCGGCGCGAAATTGTTCCACAGCTTCCGGGGACCAAACCTCCCAATCAACGAATTCGGTTTTTCCCGCCGTAGTCTCTGTGCTGGTAGAAAGTGGGCCCCGCCACTGCAGTTCCTTTTCCAGGGCGAAAATGTAGCCACCCACAATGAAGAGCAGGGCAACGGTTACCGCAAATGCCTTGCGTCGTGTTCCACGTTGAATGAATGAACCCCAGATCCAGGCGGCAGCGGCCACGCAAGTCAGAAATAAGCCGACCCAGAGAGGTCCATCACTGCCAAAATAATCCGACGTCAGACTCAACAGCCAAATCGCCGTGGCAAGCAGCGGAAAACCCAAAGCAATTTTGAACTTCTCCATCCATGCTCCCGGTTTCGGCAAAAACTTCATAAGCCGCGGATTCCAACTCAACACCACGTAGGGAAGTGCCAGACCAAATCCGACGGTCAGTAACAAAAGCGCAATGATCAATGGTGGTTGTGTGAAGGCAAAACCGATTGCTGTTGCCAGGAATGGCGCCATGCATGGGGTGGCAAGAACTGTCGCAAGAACACCATTTAAAAAAGAGCCGCCAGCACCTTCTTTGCCGGATGCGCCTGAAGCCACTGCCATCGTTCGCCCCCCGAGATTCACTTCAAACACGCCGAACAGGTTCAACGCCACCAGGGTGATTACGGTAGCCATGATCACGACGAATTGCGGATTCTGAAATTGCATTCCCCAACCCGCCGCTTTGCCAGCTATCTGCAGGCCGATGACGAATAATGCCAGGACCAGAAAAGAAACCAGCACGCCAGCCATATAAACGAATCCCAGGGTCTTCACCCGCGCAGGTTCCTCCCGGCTCTGCTGGACGAAACCGAGAACCTTTAAAGCGATGATCGGGAGCACACACGGCATCACGTTCAGAATCAAGCCGCCGAGAAATGCAAAGAACAGCATCTTCACCAGAGATTCTTTGAGCGGAAGAATTTTCCCGCTGGCAGCGCCGCCTGCTCCTGCTTTGCCATCAAATGACAACTCAATCTCGTAAGCGCGGGCGTCCTGTCCCTGGGTGGAATCTTCCACCAGAAGACCCGCAATCTTCTCCGGCCATTCACCTTTGAATTTCTTTATCGTTTTCCGGAGTTGAATCGTGCCTTCTTCATTCTTCACCACCTCCGTTTGCGGCAGCACATCAAATCCATCACTTTCGTAAGGATAAAAATCGGGATTCGGCAGAGCCTGGGCGGTATTCCATTCGATGATGAAAGACCGGGAATTCTCCCCTTCATTCTTGTCCCAGCGGACACTCGCCTCGATGTCTTCACCAGAGAGCGGCAGTTTGGCCTTGGCTTCTTCAAGTGCGTCGGCTGCGGCGGTGAATTGCCCTTCGTCCCCAACTTTAAACGTCGCGGAAATGGATGCACTGCCGGGAAGACAAACTTCTTCGCATTCGATCCATGTGGCATTTCCTCTGATCTGATACTCACCCGGTTTTGCGTTGGGTGCGATCGTGATAGGGACCAGCAGGATAATATTCCCGTGGTATGCGTAATTGAATTCATCCAGGTAAAAATACTTTTCCGGGACTGGCCATTGAATCGGCCCTGCGGAAATCCCGGAGGGCAGTTCCCACTCAATCTCTGTCGTTCCGCCGGATTCTCCCGGATTACGCCAATAGGTGTGCCACCCGGCTTTCATTTTCAGCTCTACACCGGCAAGAATAGTGCTGCCGGGACGTGCTGCTTCCGCGGATAAAAGAAATTGTGCCTTGGTGGTGGCCGCCTCGGCAGTGGACGTAATAAGGCAAATCAGTAAGAGTAACTGCAACAGAAGTCGCATGAAGGTATGATGCCCCAACTGGCAAAAAGTTCGAATTTAAATTTAAAATCGCCGTTTCACTGGTTATGGACGGGCGATCAGGCTTTGGGCGAGATGCTCGATGCCATTGATGCCGCACAGCATTCCGTGCGGTTGGAGATGTATATTTTTCATCAAAGCCCAATCGGGGAAGACTTTCTGCGGGCTTTGGTGACAGCTAGTAATCGAGGGGTGCGGGTCAAAGTGATGCTTGATGCACTCGGATCCATGCTGTTGCCGGAAAGCTTTTGGGCTGCGCTCAAGGAAAATGGAGGTGAACTTCGCTGGTTCAATCCCCTCAATATGTCGCGCTTCGGCTTTCGCGATCATCGCAAAATTTTAGTTTGCGACCAGAAGGTGGCATTCATCGGCGGCTTCAACATCGCCACGGAATATCTCGGCGATGGCGTGAACACCGGCTGGCGCGACCTCGGTATGAAAATCTATGGTCCCCTGGTAGAGGAATTGTCCGAAGCTTTTGACCAAATGTTTTCCATTGCCGATTTCCGGCAAAAACGTTTTTCGCGGCTGCGTCGTTCCCGGCAACAACGCTTGGTGAAGACGGATGAAGCAGAGCTTCTGCTAAGCGCTCCGGGGCGTCAGCGCAATCCCATCAAAAAAGCGATTATCGCTGACCTCAAAAAAGCCAAACGGGTGCAGATTATCTGTGCTTATTTTCTGCCAACCTGGAATTTGCGACGTGAACTCACCGCTGTCGCCCGGCGCGGCGGGCAGGTGCAACTAATTCTCCCCGGCAAATCCGATGTGCCACTTTCCCAGGCCGCAAGTCGCAGTTTATATCGGCGAGTAATGCAGAGCGGGGTGGAGATTTACGAATATGGACCGCAAATTCTGCACGCAAAATTAATCATCGTGGATGACATCGTTTACGCCGGTTCAGCGAATCTCGACATGCGCAGTTTGCATTTGAATTACGAGTTGCTGGTAAGGATCGCCGATGCGGATCTCGCCGCTGAAGCTCGCAAAATTTTCACGAAAGACCTGACCCACAGCGTGCGAATTGATCCGGATGAATGGCGTGCGTCCCGCACCTATTGGATTCGGTTAAGACAGCGCTGGGCCTATTTTATTTTGGCACGACTGGATCCGCTGATTACGCGGCATCAGATACGGCAATTGCGCTGATTACCTGCGGAAAACTCTTGCCGCGGAAATTTCCAGTCCCGGCAGCAGAGAAGATTGGAAAACCGAATCTGTCCCATAGGTTCCAACTGGTGTTTCAGCATCTTCGGTCAGATGAAATACTTCGATCCGATTCGTTTCCGGATCAACCAGCCACAACTCTTTAACACCAGTGCGCGCATAAACTTTTCGCTTGGAGCCGCGATCAAACCGCGCGGTGCCCGGAAAAAGGATTTCAATGACGAGATCAGGGCCGCCTTCAATACCGTGTTCCGTCACGATGGAAAGATTTTCGTTTCGGATGAAAAGGACGTCCGGTTGATAGACGTTGATGTCGCTCAGAAAGACATCGAACGGAGCGAGAAAAGCCTCTCCGGTCTGATTTACCTCTAAGTAGCGGTCTAGAATTGAGTGGATATTGCCGACAATTTGTTGATGCGAACGCCCTGGAGATGGTGATATTACTAAATCTCCTGCGATGAGTTGATAACGAGGTGAACCTTCCGGCAACTGCTCGTAATCGTGGCGGGTAATCAGTGGGGCAAGTCACACCTTGCATAATGGCACGCTAAACAGTCATGAATGCGGTGTCAACCCGCTGACAACCCTCACTTCGCCAATGCCACCAGGTACCGTTGAAACCGGGAGACATGTTCCGCTTGTTCGAGGGCGGTGTAGATTTGGTGAAGATTGGCGCAAATCCGGAGCAGCACACGCCGCGCACTGATAGGGGCCAAATGCCCTTCCTCAAGAGTGTGGCTGGTTTGTAGCAAGTACTTCACGCAATCCACTTTGGTCAGGAGTTTGCCGGAATTGAAGGCATCAATATAAAGCTCTTCTTTGGACGTTTGAAATCGGCAGATGAAATGTCCGGGTAATCCGATTCCGGCGACCGGCAGATGCATCCGGCGCGCAATCCAAATATAAACCAGCGAAAGGCTGATCGGATTCCCCAGGCGATTATCCAGGACACGATTCAAATAGCTGTTGTCCGGATCGTAGTAATCCTCTTCATTGCCGCGGAACCCCAGCTCAGAAAACAGGAACTCATTGATGTGCGCGACGATCGTCTCAGCGCCCCCGTCAAGGCTCACCCGTCTCTTCAATTCGTTGGCGTAACCGTCCAGCAATGCCCGGTAGGCCTGCTCATTAAAATTAGGAAATTCCGTTTTCACGAGTTTCCACACGCCGCTCTCCAGATCGAACTCCTCACCTTGCCGCAGGCAGAATCCGAGAAAATCGGTATCGGCGCTCTGCCGTCCAAAATGATCCACAATGGCTTGAGACCGGCGCCGCAGCAGAGGATCGCTGTCCAACAGATAAGGCTGCAACCAGGTCACCACATCGGGGCCATAAGAGAGTAGCTTGCTCCAGATGGTCTGATAGACGGCTGGATCTTCGTCTGCGAGCAAAGAAATGAGAGCAGCGCGTTGCGAATCGCTAAGCGGAGGAGCTGAGGTAATCTCGGAGGTCAAATTCATGCCAGCTTTCAATTAGAAAACTCGCAGATTAACCGGACATTTCAAACGGATTTATCCGGATTATTTTTCTTCGAACCGAACTTGTGTTTGTCCCGTTCAATCTGCTCCAGCGTTTCTTCGATCAGATCGCGTTGCTTTTCACGAGATGCCTTCTTCACCCGCGCAAGATCGACCAGGGCGACCGAAGCCGCCGAAAGGGTGAAGGCAGCACAAGTGAGCCAGTAAAGAATGAACGAAACATTCTTCAGAACCGGGCTTAACACCGTTTGCCCGAGCACCACCATAAGCAGGGCAATCCCAAGGAAAACCACACCTGCAATCCGCCGCGATTTATCGAATAGTTCCGACATCCGCCCCAAGCTATTTTAAATGGAAGAAATATGCCAGTTCGGAGCGCGGCGTAACCGCATTGCGGTTCGTCGCACGATGCAATCGCGATCATCGTCATAGGGGGCCAGCGATTTTGATAGGGCCGCCAGTTCATGACTTGCTTTTTCCGCATTTCCAGCATGAATCAAACTGCGGCTCTGAGGTTACGCCGCAGTCAGGGCATACCCAATTGCCTCCTGCCACTTTCAAGGGGGAGGCCTGCCAGTCGGTTTTGATCTGCATTGCTTCGGCCAAATCATTATCCTCCTGAATCCACAGTTCCGGTGTGCCCTCCGTCAAGGGAATCTCACCTACGAGACCGGACGAAATCTCATTACGAATGAAGCAGGCGATACGCGCTCTCTCCAACGTGTCCTTGAGTTGCGTAATATCAATGAGGTTAGGGGAACTGAAAAGTCTTTGCATAGCTGATGTTGGTCGAACGTTTCGCATCACTCACCCCGCGCCAGTGATACTCGAATTGAAACCACAGTGTTTTCGCGGGGTTCAGTGCATGGGGTTTGTTGCACGGTGATTTCATCGCGGCTCTGTCCATGTTACGTCCCGGATCTCCGGGTCTGAAGAGAGAATCTGCTGCAATGTTTCGGTAAGTCGAGAAAGCTGTGAAGTGGCATCAATCTTCCTGAAGAACTTTTTGACGACCGGAGTACTCGGATCGGTGAAACACAAGAACTCGTCATCATCGCCATTCTGATGTCCGCAGCATATTGCGAGCTTGAATCCTTCGTTCTGCACCGGAATGTAGTATCCCCAATCTTCTGCAATGATCCCTTCTGGCATTATGCCTTTGTCCGAGAGCTTTTGCACTAGATACTCGGCGAGGCGCTTACCCCACAGACCAGGGTTGATCTGTTCTTCCTCTCGCTCGTACGGCGGGAATTTAGAAGATCGAAACTCAACTTGGGTTTTCATGGTGCATTCACCGAACGCCGATGATGAGCTGACCGATGATGAGGAGCGCGCCAAGAAAATTTGGATTGCAACAAGAGTGCGACCGCGCTCCTCATCATTCGGTCCAGCGTCTCGTTAGGCATTCCGCACCTCTCGCTTCTTAAGCACAAAGTGGAGCGGCATCAAAATCAGAAGTGTGGCTACTGCCTGAAACCCGAATAGAGCGAGGAAAGTGTAGCGTAGGTTCCAGTCCACATGAAAGAAGTGCGTCACATAATTGAAGTCGTTATACAAAGAACTCGGAAGTAAGCGCACCAAGAACGCAATAAGGGACGCAGAAACCGACAGCACTGCTTTGGAGGGAATTCGTGCATTACGCCAGTAATGGGTAACTACGATTGCGAGGAACAATGGAAAGCCACAATAGATAAACAAACCAGTAAGATCCGAAGTTGTGTCAGGAATCACGCCGGACAAAACGACGAGGCCAGTCAAGATCCACCATCGATACTTTGATGATGGCATTCGTAACTGGATCGGATAATCGAGGACACGCATAATGCCTAACGTTCCGAATCAGTGACCCCGCGCCGATGATATGCAGAATGGAAACGAGACGCGATCGCGGGGTTCACTGCATTCGGTTGGTTGGGCCATGTCTTCATTCTGTCGCCTCAAGTTCCTCTAATGCA
>JACDHS010000079.1 GCA_013820875.1 Verrucomicrobiota bacterium
CCTCTTTGGCGAACAGCGGCTGAAAAGAGTCACGGTAAGTCACGCAAACCTAAAAATTTGGGGCCGAGGTAAGAATTTCTTTGCCCCGAAGGGCGGAGCTTTGCCACTCAACTGCCGTTTTTAGGTTGAATTGCGAGTACGGAAATGGAGAGGCGGTTCACATTGATTTGTCACCGCGAGCGACGCGACTTGTAAGCGACTTGAAAGATTCTGAGGAACAATCGTTTTTTCTTTGAAATGGTCGAACGCGATTTGTGGACGTTTTTTGCCACGCTCGATCTCTGCCAGAATGCGAAATTGGTGCTAATCGCCGGGAGCGTCACCGGGAAATATTATATCAATGAATTCCTTCAACGTTTTGCGCCGGAGCATGGCTACAGCCTTGATGGAGCTTTTAACCGACTCCATCAGACGGGCTCAGGGAAGACGGTAAAACATTTTCTGACGAACGAGAAAAAACGTCTGCCGTTATTTTTTTGCAGCAGTTCTCCTTCGGCCACAGACAAGCGGCTTCTGCCGCAGCGGATTGGAAAACATGCGGCTGCCCTGAAGCAGGGAATGGAAAATGCGGAAGGTTGGATTGCACTTAATGACGCCGTTTAGAGCTCACCAAAGAGGTTTTGAAAGGGGAATCGAACTTGTGATTCTATTCCCAAAAATACCAGAAAAACCAAGATGACTTACAAGCTGTCTGTTATGCATTTTGGAGTTAAGAAAGCTTGGATTCGGATAAAACGATTGATTGTATTGGGTGAAATTGATCTGGAGCGGGTGAAGGGAATCGAACCCTCGTGTTTATTCATTCATTTATTTCAGGCCCATTTTCAACGATTCTGATGGACTCCGTGTGGTGACTGCCAACCTGCACACCACTCGGGGTTAATTTTGTCAACTTTACACCACTCTTTGCAATTCCTGACCACACATCCTGTTTCGAGTTTTTGTGAATTACAGGGATAGTTTGCTTAAAAATTCTACCACAACGCCGAAGTGCTTCTCCATGTCGGGTTCGAGGCCGCATTCCGACGCCATCACTGTGAATGGTCCGGCCCATGAGGTTGGCGGCGAAATGAGCGCGGGGGGAACTTCATGCGTCTTGCGACGTCGAAATGTTTCGCGAATTGCCTTTGGCAGCCGGACAACATCCAATTCGGTGCGTTCGATCAGAAGCACCAAATCAACCAGGTCTTTGACGCGAGTGTTTTCCCGGCCTGTACGTGGCAATGTGTAAGCATGAAGTTTCTCGGCAAATTGTTCTTCAGGTGATACTGCCGGAAACGTTGCGGTGCCGATTTCTGCAAATCCAAGCCAGTCGCGGCCTGAAAGCGTTTCATAAGGTTCGCTCAGCACATCGCCGGTGCTGACGTCCAGATGGAACTTCACAAAGGTTCGCCCTGCCAGTCGTGCATCTACAGGAAACCGCGCGCCACCATAAGGCGCGGCGTCCAAGTCTTGCGCTGCATCGCCAAAAACAAAAACGAAGAAATCATTCAGGTCCAAATTCCCGGCTTCACGCAAGGACTCCAATACATCCGGCTGATTGGCATCCCAATCAGCCGAAGCGCCGGGAAGTTGTCTCATGGCCAGATCAATGTCGCGCGTCGTTCGGGCGGTTTTCAAACGTAGTTCCATGGCGTAGCCGCCTTTCAGCAACCACGGAGCATTCGGTTCTGCGAACAGGCGGCAGAGCAGGCGATCGAATGCCGCCTGGCGACGCAGGCGCATGAGATCAAGACCTTCTTCCTGGGCCAATCTTTTCAAGCGGTCTTCCAAAGCGACGCGAAAAGCGGCGGCGGAAGCATATTTTTGCGGCGGCTTCATCGTTTGTTTTCGGCGAGCAGTTCCATAAACCATTTCGGGAATAGTTCCTCGCGACGCAGTTCAGCCATTTCTCGAACGGTAATCAGGCCGCGTTGCCGCCCTTCAGTCAGTGCCTGTTCAACAATGTCTCGCGAAACGGACTCTGCCGCCACCAAATCCGCGATGGAGCGAAGCGGGCGGGTTACGGCGAACCCTTGTCGTTGTTCAACCTCCTTTCTGGCCAGATCGGCATGGTGAAGCACCAGTATTCCCGGAGTTTCGGCCCTCCGTCGAAATCTGGCTGGAACGGTCATGTGAAGTTTGGCCGGGTTCACATCCGAGAGTTCGTGAATGCTGAGCGCGGTTTGATGGGAATACACACCTTCCGGCTCGCCTGCCCGGTTTCGCGACCACAGGGCATAGATAACCAGTTGCTCTTCGTCCGATTGAGGAAAACGCAACAGCCGATAAATACCCCGCTCAGAACGAATCCAGTTTCCTGATTTGACGTGATGAGCCTGGCTGCCGAGCTGATAACCGACGTCGGCCGCCTGCTTGGCCGTAAAATACCCTTGCTGCCCCTCGGCAATCTCGAAGAGCATATCGGAGGCGGTTTTGGCTGAACTCTGCATCGCACGAATATACAAGGTATTTGTATAAATATGCAATTGTGTTTCATCTACTTTATGAAGCGCTGAGTGGGCTGTTGCCCTTGCGTCAGGCGCTTCCGCGTCGACGACTTTCCGCGAAGACGTGAATGTCCCTTTCCCCGGAACGGAGGAAATCCAAAAAGTCCAGGCCCATGTATTTGCAGGTTTGGCGCACGCTGAGGAGAACCAAGTATTCCTTGATTCCCTTTTCGGTCGAAAGGCCGTCGATATCTCTGCGCAGCAATGCGAAGGCCTTGACCGCATGCTCCGCATTGTTGTTGTTCCAAGGAATGTCATCGTAGTCGAGAAACGTAAACATAGTCTCACGATTCTTTTCCAAGCGCTGTTTGCACTTCAAGGAAGTCTCGCTTTGATATTCCCGGCGAGACAATCGCTTGAAGAAGCGATCCACTTCGGCCTTGTGCTTGTTAAGAAACCGCGCCTTCAACCCGAAACGGTCGACTGTCTCGATCATTGGCTTGAGCAGGGTCGCAATTTCGCCAACCAGTTCCTTGAACTCGGTGTTAAACGGCTCTTTGAACAGGTCTTCGTTTAGGTCACGGATGAGGTGGATCAGGCACTTTTGCTGGGGGCAGTTCAGGGAGTTATAAGCGGCGTAAAAGTCCGAAACAAGCACCCCTTTGAAATCCCTCAGGACGCGTTGAACCAAATCGGCTTCTCTCGACGGAGAAAACAGGTAAACGACTTTCTCAAGATTTGTGAAAACCCAGACATAGCCATCCTGCCCATGCAGATTCACTTTGGTCTCATCTGCGTGGACCAAAGACCCAGTGACGATCGACTGCAGCAACGCCTCAAAGGTTTCTTGATAGAACGCAGCGGCACTCTTCTTAAAGTCATTGACATTCACGCACGATAGTTGAAAGCGAAAAATCAGGTTGAGGAACGCAGCGATCCTTCCTTGCGACAATCTAAGTTCAATGATCTGGTAAACGCAAAAAGCCTGGAGGTTTGGTCCAAATTTGCCGCTCGTCCAAGCGCGCTCAGAATCGTGGAAGACCGCTCGACAGTTTGGACATCTGTAATAATAAAACCGATACCTTGTTACCCATCTCTTAACGCTTGAGTAGCCGAATCGCAAATCAGCCACCATCTTTTTCGCGGTTTGGTGCTTGTAAACCGTGAGACCTCCACAATTTGGGCAAACGGTTGGATGAGGACAATTCAGGGTCGCGTTCGAGCGGGATCTGGCCCTCTTACTCTTGCTGGTCTTTCGGGCGATTCGCTTCAGTCGCGCACTTGATCTCACCAAGACCTTCTCGCGTTGATAGTCCCAGTAGGCGGCACGGTTGATTTGCTCGAACTCCGTGAATTGAAACTGATTTGCCTTGAACGTGTAGGTTGAATTGCATGGCAGCGAATCCGCATGAACAACGTCTGCCAAACCGCTGGCTTTGCCACCTTTAACCAAAACGTCACAGAGCCGCCCTTTCAGTTGGGAAAGGGCCAAACAATCCTCAGTGTTATAGGTGACCAGCTTTTGCATTAACACGTCAGCGTGTGATTTCTCCCAGTCTTGGCGCCAAGCAATCGAACCCGTTCCCGATGCGCCCGCTTCCGTCCATTCAAAATTCAGTAGATGGCATGCGATTTCTTTGAGGCTGTTGGAATAGGTGGGGAAGTAAATTCTCGAAAAAATTGCCGTGACAAAATTGAGGGACGAGCCAATTGCTTTTGCAGCGACCGAGTCGCCCGGCGGACTGCCGTGACGATCCTTCATCTCGTTCAGAAAAATCGTCTCGTAGCTCCCATAGTGAATCAACGTCGGTTTCTCGACGGTTTCGAGGACGGCGAGGAATTCCCGCCAAATCTTGCCCTCGTCCGCAACGGTGTCCGCCCACAGGCTGTGCTGGACGGCGGATTCGCCATGACCGATGCGCAGGCCGATGAGGTAGTAGAAATCGCGGTCGGGCAGGCCCTCGACATCCAGATAGACGGGCGTGCCTTCGATCTTGAGTTCCGGGCTGCCGACGATGTGGATTTTCCTTTCCCGGATCGCCAGCGCCTTGAGCGAGTGGTGATACTTCTCGCGTTTGTCGCGCTGCCGTTTGGGTCGTCGGCGGGGACGAAACGTGTAGGAGAGTTGCGTGACCGTGAAGATGCCTTTGCTGCGGAGTTTCTGGCGCTCCTTCGCGCTCATGTTGGCAAGCAGGCTGAGGTCGTCCTTCTCGATGGCGATCTTCCGGCAGCGCTCACGAAATTCGCACTCGGCACAGTGCCGATTTAAGACCAGATCGGGCGGTGTGGGACTGGAAAGCAGCGTGGTGATTTTCTCGACACGCTTCTGCAATTCGCTGGCGAGAGCCGAGGTCTTTACCTTGAGCCTGGCATGGTTGTCGCCGTGGATAATTTTACCCAAGCTGACTTCGCGTCCGAGCGACTCGGAAAGCGCGAAGGCATCGAAGGCCATCAAGAATTTGTCGTCCCGCATCAATTTATTGCGGACGATGAACCGGATTGGAACAAACTGCGCCGCCTTTCCCCGACCTGCGGGCGGTACCCTTTCGACCGCTGAAATCTGAGTTTCCAGATTCTGCGTTTGCAATTTGAAGTTTACCGCTGTCGACCATGCGGCGGACTTCAAGTTTTCCGGAGAAGGAGCGACCACGCTATCGTCTTTTGGCACCTTATCCAACAATCGGGTGATGGCATTGGCGGAATAGGATTCGTTTTCTGCTTGCAGCCATTCCGAGTAACTATTGCCGGAAGCGGGTTCGCCAGAATATTTAAGCCAGCATTTCGTCGGGCACTTGAGGAAGGCTTCGAAAAGTATGGGCGTGATTTTCATGGAAGGAATCTACTCCCTTTCGCCCGTAGGCATTTGCCATTTGAAATGGAAATCTGAAGAAAATCCAATGCAGCAGAGTTTCAAGAGCCTTGTCGAATTTCGCGAAAAACCTACGCGGTTTTGGCAATGGAAACATCATTCCAACCCGCTGGTGAAATTATCAACCTACTTGCACTTTACTTGCACACCGTCGTAAGTGCTTTATAATCAGTGGAGCGGGTGAAGGGAATCGAACCCTCGTCTCAGCCTTGGGAAGGCCACATTCTACCATTGAACCACACCCGCTTCCTGGTGCAGTCAATGTTTAGCAGCACTCGGGGCAGGTCGCAAGCTTTCGAAAATTATTGCTGATCGCCAGAATTGAACTGCCTGAACCAACAGTTCCTTCAAGCAGAAACCCAGTCAACCGTGGCCAACTCGCGCTGGACGATCATTCACCAATGGAGGGAAATTATTCCCTGCCCTTGAGGGCTGCGCTGCCGGATTCTTTTGGACGGCGTTTGCGGTGTGAAAGTTGAAGTACCCTCATGCGCGGGCGTGCGGGCGATTCTGGTTCTCACTTGAAGAATGAGCGTCGAAAATCGCGAAACAGCTTTATTTCAGGGTGTTTCGCGTGGTTAGACTTGGCTGTGCCTGAACTGTCCGCAATGCAGTCCCTGCTGTTGGTTGTCGCCATCGCGGCGGTGGCATTCCTGTACTCCTCAGTCGGCCATGGCGGGGCGACCGGGTATCTGGCAGCAGCCGCCTTACTGGGATTGTCGCCCGGCGTTGCGCGTCCGGGGGCTCTCTGGATGAATTGTTTCGTGGCAGGCATCGCTGTGTGGCGTTTTCAACGCGCAGGATTTTTTGATTCGAAAATCTTCTGGCCACTCGCGGCAGCGTCCATTCCGTGCGCCTGGCTCGGCAGTCGGCTGCACTTGGAAGGAGGGAGCCATGCGCTGGTGTTGGCGTTGGCGTTGATCGCGGCGGGATGGTTTCTCGGCTGGGGCCGGCGGGAACAAGCCGATGTTCCCACACGACCGGTTGCGTTGCCGCTGGCATTGCTGGTGGGTGGCGGACTGGGCTTTTTGGCAGGTTTGACGGGCATAGGTGGTGGAGTGTTTCTCACCCCGCTCTTGATTTTCCTGCACTGGACTCCGGCGAAAGTTGCGGGTGGCATCTCGGCATTGTTCATTGTCGTGAACTCAATGGCGGGACTTGCCGGGCTGGGGCGCGCGGCGCTGGTCTGGCAACCGGTCTTTGTCGCAGCGGTGCTGGTCGGCATCGCGGGCGCGCTGCTCGGCACGCACTTCGGCGTGACCCGCTGGCGCACGGATATCTTTCGCCGCAGCCTCGCAGTGGTCCTGTGGATCGCGGCGGGCAAACTGATCCTTACGGGCAAATGATGAACTTGCAGATCGCCCTCGGTAAGTGACCGGATGTCCGCCGCAGGTTAAACTTTCGGTTCCCAGCCTTTGCGATATTTGCGGGACCAGAGTTCCATTGCGGGTTTGTTGTTGATGATTTTTCCTTTTGCAGAATCAAAGTGAACGGTGCTGCCAGTGCGGTAGGCGATGTTGCCGAGGTGACACATCAATGTGCTCTTCTGGCCGTCTTCGATTTCGGCGTTCAACGTTTTCCCGTTTCGAATGGCATCCAGGAAGTTCGCGAAATGTTCGATGTCACTTCTCTTGTTATTCTTTTCGCTGATCACTTTGCCGTTTAGATCCAGGAATTGGTAGTTGTCTCCGGCAATGATCAAATGCCCTTTGCTGCCGTAGAAATTCACGCCAAACCCGACGTTTTCAAAACCACGAGGATGACAACTGTGCCCTTCCCAGGTCGCTCCTTTGCCACCGAAATCGTAGGTCACGACGTAGGTGTCCGGGGTCTCCTGATCGTCATCGGTTGGCATGGCATATTTTCCGCCGCCACAGGTCACACTTTTCGGAAGATCAACGCCGAGTCCCCAGCGGACAATATCCAGCGAATGCACACCGTTGTTGGCGAGTTCGCCGCCTCCCCAATGCCAGCGCCAATGCCAGTTATAATGAACGAGGTTGTCCAGGTAAGGCATCTCCGGAGCGGGACCTTGCCAGAGTGAATAATCGAGTTCAGCGGGAACCGGCGCAGGTTTGCCGTTTCCGATGCTTTTGCGGGCGTTGTTGTACCAGGAACGGGCGAAATTGACTTCACCGATTTCGCCCGCTTTCAATTGCGCCATCATTTCTATGGCCCACGGGAAGCTGCGGCGCTGGTTGCCCATTTGCACCACACGCTTATATTTGCGCGCTGCTTTCACCATCAACTCTCCCTCGTGCGGGTTGTGGCTGCCGGGTTTCTCGACATAGACATGTTTCCCGGCGCTACAAGCGAGGATGGTGGCGGGCGCATGCCAATGATTGGGTGTGGCAATCGCCAAAACATCCACATCTTTATCCTCTAACAGATGGCGAAAATCTTTTACAACTTTGGGTGCTTTGGTTTGTTTGGTGGCGATAAAACTCGTCGCCTTGGCGGCAGCCCGTTCATCTACGTCACAAATGTAAGCGATCTCCACGTCAGGCATGGCCAGCAGTGCCTTGACGTGAGCCATGCCGCGCGCATTGGTGCCCATGACAGCGGCAACGATTTTTCTATTGGCGTTTTGGGCAAACAATGAGGGCGCAATCGTTAACGCACCCGCGGCAAGTGATGTTTTGGCTAAAAAGTGACGACGTGTAAGCGGTTCCATGATTTTAGTTTTATATGACGGCAATGGCTTTGTTAAATTCAGTTTTCTGGTTTTTTACACCGAATCCCGGTCGCTGGACAGAGATTTTGCTGGAGAACACGAACTTGGGTATCAAACGGGATCGTATCGACTCCTTGTAGCGCGCACAGGGTACCGAACGGGGAACCGTTTGACACTTATGGGAAGAGCTTCACAAGGTTTCGATTGGAGATGTGTCATTCTCTTGTGCTTGGATGCGATTTCGCTACGCTCGACGAAAGTCGAAAACGCGGAAAACCAAAGCTTTTCCGCTCCGGTAATAATAACCCTTAACGCAAAATTTTTGATGCTTTTTACACATGCCAGGTTTCGCAGCAGCCTCCATCGCGGACTCGTGATTCCAGCGACGCCTCTGGCGCTGAACGCCCAGCGCCGCCTTGATGAACGTCGGCAGCGCGCGCTTTTTCGCTATTACGTGGCGGCCGGGGCCGGTGGATTGGCCGTGGGTGTGCATACTACACAGTTCGCCATTCGCGATCCCAAGGTTGGTCTGTTCAAACCGATCCTTGAAATTGCAAAGGAAGAGTTTGCGCGCGGGGATGCGAAGACGAAAGAGCCGTTGGTGCGCATTGCTGGGATCTGCGGTGCCACCCAACAAGCCACAGCCGAAGCCGGGCTCGTGCGGGAACATGGGTTCCATGCCGGGTTACTCAGCCTCGCAGCGATGAAGAATGCTACTGAGGATGAATTGATCGCGCATTGTCGAGCGGTCGCCGATATCATCCCCGTCGTCGGATTTTATTTGCAACCGGCTGTCGGTGGGCGCGTGCTTCCGTTTTCATTCTGGCGACGCTTTGCGGAAATCGAAAATGTCGTAGCTATCAAAATGGCTCCATTCAACCGTTATCAAACAATTGATGTCATTCGCGCCATTGCTGAGTCCGGCCGGGAGGACATCGCGCTCTACACCGGCAATGATGACAACATTGTGTTGGATCTGATCAACCCGTTTCGTTTCCAGGTGAATGGAAAAACTGTCGAGCGAAGAATCGTCGGGGGACTGCTCGGACATTGGTCGGTCTGGACACGTAGAGCGGTCGAACTGCTCGCTGACTGTCATGTTGCCGGACAGAACCCGGATTCTGTCCCGACTGAATTGTTACGACGCAACATCGAAGTCACCGATTCCAATGCTGCCTTCTTCGATGCCCCCAATGCGTTCGCCGGTTGCATTGCTGGTTTGCACGAGGTTTTACGCCGACAAGGTTTGCTTGAAGGCATTTGGTGTCTTGATCCCAATGAAGGTTTGAGTGCAGGCCAGGCCGAAGAGATAGATCGCGTTTACCGCAGCTACCCGCATCTGAACGATGATGCATTCATCGCGGAGCACCGGGATGAATGGCTGGCTTAGCTAGAGCTTGTCCGCAAAACGGATAAATTCCAAAACCGGTGGGGTTTTGCTGAGTCAAAACCCTGATTTTGCCTTCTACAATCCTCTCGAAGTCTGGTGCGTGCGTGTTGCCATTTCTAAGCGGAACAAAGCCAACTCCGACTCGTCCATGAATCTCTAAGCAACAACACGCACGCACCAAACCTTACGACGAGTTGTGAAGGCAGAATCAGGGTTTTCACGCAGGAAAACCCCACCGAATGGGAGTGCTTCGCACCGCGAATATCGCGCGGCAAATACGACCAGCGCTTTGATTCTTGAACTTAAACGGCGGTAGGCCAGCGGAAGTTATAACTCACCGATTTCAGCCAAAACCCTTTTATTTGAGGATCTTGTCTGCTTTTTCATTTACTGAACACGCTCCCACATTGACCAATGCGTTTTTCGGACAGGCTCTAGCTAGCGGCAGAGTTTGAGGTTTGTTTAAGGTTCCAGTTCTCCACCGCGTTGGACTCGGAAGGTTTGGCCGCGCCATTCCACTTTGTTGCCAAAGAAGGAGAGTAACCAAATAGCGAATCCCAATAAATCCTTGATCGGGATGAGCCAGAAATAGCGGTAATGCAGCAGGCTGCCCGTTAACTTCTCCTGGAGATTCAAGGCAATAAACATGCGAATTGGCCAAAAGATGAGCACCGGCAGGAACATTACTTTCAAATCGCCGCCGGTCTTTAACGCAAGGTAGATCGTCCAAAGAAACGGCCAGATCGTGGCGTTGCCCAGGATACTGAAAAAGAAGGGAACGGGTTGGCAGACGCGAATCGTCCGCGCCCAACGAAGTTGATGCTGCCAGATCTGTGAAAAGTTCTTGGGCGCTTCCCAGCATTCCACAACGATCGGCGAAATGACGATTTGCTTCCCGGCCTTCGCGATGCCGTTGCCGAGTTGATAATCGTCTGCCAGGTAGTGAACCAGTCTTTCAAATCCTCCTGTTGCGTTGAGTGTTTCGCGGCGAATGATCATGGCAGCGCCGAGAGCGAAATCGATGGGCTTAAGCTTTTGCGATTGCAGCACCTGGCTCCAGAAATCGGCATTCACCGCGACCGCTTCCCAATGCATCGGGTAGGTGGATGGATTGGCGAATTTATAAAAAGAATTCACCAGGCCGACTTTCGGATCGGCGAGCGGCTGGATGGCGTTGGCAAGGTAATCATTCGGCACGCGCACATCGGCATCGCTGACGATTACCAGTTCATGTTTGGCGAGACGTTCGAGATGGATCAGTGTGGAAACTTTGGCGTTGGGACCGAGTTGTTCTTCGCAGAGGACAAGTTGAGCGTCCGATTTCGGAAACTCAGCGATCAGTTCCCGCACAATCTCGCAAACAGGATCCTGCGGGGAAGCGACACCGAACAATACCTGCACAGCCCCCGCGTAATCCTGCTCCAGCCAACCACGCAAACAGGCTTTCGTTTCAGCATCCGCACCTTTCAACGGTTTCAACAGTGTGACTGGCGGACTGAAGCTCGTATTCTTTTCGCGGCGATGAAGCGGGAATTCGAAAGCAGCGAGCCACTGCCACAAAGTGAGCAGTGCGCTTAAGGCAGTCAGCAGAATCAGACTGCCGTGCAACAACGAAAATTCCATTCAACGAAGGTTTGAGAATTTGTTGAAAGCTGAGTTACTCAAAACGATTGATCACAGCTCATCCACAGAAATCACGCGGAGCACCTCATCCAGCGATGTCTCTCCCGTGGCCACCCTCTTTAAACCATTATCCCACATGGTATTCATGCCGTTAGTAATGGCGATTTGTTGCAGGTCTCGTGTGGGCATTTTTTGCAGGACGGCATCGCGAAAAGTTTGGTCCACCTTGAGCAGTTCCGTTACGGAAGTGCGCCCCTGAAAACCAGTGCCAAGGCATTGTTCACAGCCTGCCCCTTTGCGGAACATGGCGTCATCGGCAAAATTCGGCGGCAAGAGCTTCAGTAAACCCGCTTCCGGTTCATGCGGCTGTGAGCAGCAGGGACAATTTCTTCGAATCAAGCGAACACCCATCACGCCGATGATGCTGGAGGCGAGCAGGAACGGTTCAATTTCCATGTTGATCATTCGCGCGAAGACACCTGCCGTGCTGCCGGAGTGAATCGTGCTGATGACGAGATGCCCGGTCAAACCAGCTTGCACTGCGATGGCAGCGGTTTCGGAATCGCGAATTTCGCCTACCATGATCACCTGTGGATCCTGGCGCATGAGCGACCGCAAGGCGCGTGGATAAGTGAATTCCTGGGCGAGGTTGACTTGTGCCTGGGCAACTGCCGGCAGGTTAAATTCCACCGGATCTTCAACCGTGGCGATGCTGATGGCAGAGCCATGCTTCTGAACCAAGTGATAAAGGGATGCGTAGATTGCGGTCGTTTTCCCCGAGCCCGTCGGTCCGGTGAGCAGCATGAGTCCGCTCGGTTTGGTCAACAGGTCTTTGAGCGTGGAGAGTGTGTCTTCCTCAAAACCGAGGGATCCCAGATCAAAGCTGCGTTTGCTCGGATCGAAAATGCGCACCACGATTTTTTCGCCGCGTGTGGTTGGGAAAACGGAGATACGTTGCTCCACCCCACCGAGTTCCGGATCGGCTGAAGCGTGACCTTCCTGAGGGAGACCGGTCTGGTAGGTGACGAGATTCGCCATCACTTTGAAACGACCAGCGATCTTGTCCATGTATTCAAGCGGGAGATGGACCAGCTCTGACAAAACGCCGTTGAGCCGGATTCGAACCACGAGTGTGGTGTCCCATGGCTCGATGTGAATGTCGCTGGCTCCAGCCTGAACTGCGTCGCGGACTATGCATTTCACCAGGACACCTGTCTCCATGGTTTCCGCACTTTGTAGATAACGAACCGTCTCACTCATGTTGTAAATCCCTTCGGGTCGGCTGGTTTGTTAGCACTTCCGTTCAGCTATTTCAGCAATAAACGGAGTGGTAGCAAAAGAAATTGAGGATCGCCGCACGGCTCACTACTCTCCGCGCTCGTGAATAGTCATGCTCTGCGCCGGTTCGAAACATTTCTTGCCACGCCAGGGCTCCCTTCGCTCGGACCCAACCCTCGCCCCGGTCGAGAACCGCTCGCTGAGCTGAATCGAACAGTGGATGAAGCTTTCCGCGAAACAGGGATAGACGCAGTAAAACAACTACTGATCCGTTCACTCCTATTGCTCTGGCACGATCACCTGGAGGAATCGCATTCACTCTCGCAGGAGATTCACGATGCCGATGGCAGCGTGCTCCATGGCATCATGCATCGGCGTGAGCCGGATTATTGGAATGCGAAATATTGGTTTAACCGCGTTGGGGACCACCCGGCATTTCCGTTCATTGCGGAACGCACGAGTAAACTGCTGACCTCACTCGGAGAAGACACATTGGCGAAAGAACTGGTGCCCGATGGAAAATGGAATCCGGGCGCATTCGTGGATGCCTGTGAACGCGCGGCTAAATTAAATTCATCGCTCGTTGCAACATTGCAGAGAATTCAGGAAATCGAGTTTCAAGTTTTGTTGGAACAATTTTGCGAGAAGACACCATGAGCGGCTACGAGGCGTTTCCCTTTTTCAACATGCTGGCGGCGTTTAGTTTCAATCTGCCGGATGAAACCGGCAAGGTGTTGCTGGCGGTTCTGCCTGTGTTCTGCATCGCGATGATTGGCATCTTCATGCGAAAGGTGAACTGGCTCACCGAGCAGGCGGACCAAAGCTTGCTGAAGATCACAATCAACGTCCTTTCTCCTGCGCTGATCTTCGATTCCATCCTTAACAACGATGCGTTGAAACAATTCAGTAACGTCATCATTCCACCGCTGGTCGGATTCGGAACGGTTGCCATGGGCATCGGAGTGGGTTGGATCTTTGCGAGGTTCGCGAAATTCCAGGATCGAAAAACGATTGCTACCGTCGCTGTTTGTGCCGGGATTTATAATTGGGGCTACATCCCCGTGCCGCTCGTCACGACTTTGTTTGATCGTGAAACACTCGGTGTGCTCTTCGTGCATAACGTCGGGGTGGAACTTTGCTTTTGGACGCTGGCGGTGGGGATTCTCGGCGGCAAAAGCGGAAGAGGTTGGAAGCAGTTCATCAACCCGCCCGTGATCGCGATTATTCTTTCACTGACACTCAATGCGTTTGGCGGGCATGACATTGTCCCCACCTTCATTTTGATCTCCGCAAAAATGCTGGGGCAATGCGCGATCCCACTGGGCATCATCCTGGTGGGCGCAATGACGGCCGATCATCTGAAGGAATTTCATTCCTCCGCAGGTTATAAGACGATCGTTGTCTCCTGCATTTTGCGGTTGGGCATACTGCCGATCTTCTTCCTGTTACTGGCAAAGTATCTACCGTGTTCACTGGAATTGAAGCGGGTGATCATCATCCAGGGCGCAATGCCGACGGCCACCTTCACCGTCATCCTCGCGCGGCACTATGGAGGCGACGCTTCGACGGCGGTGCGTGCGGTGATTGCGACATCGGCCTTGAGCCTGATCACCATTCCGCTCTGGATTCGTGCAGGACTGAAGTTTGTGGGGTTATGATTTCGCGTCTTGTATGGCAAATCGCGAGGTGTAGTGTAATTCAGAATGTCAGGGAAGAAATTCAATCCATTTGATATTTCCGAGAAACAAAGCCCCAAGGGATCCGGGGCAGATAATCTTTTGCAGATCTACGTCCGGCCCGAGTTGAACAAACCGTTGAACCGTTTGATTGGTCGCTGCGAATTGTTCCTCGAACGAGCCCGCGCCAAGGATGACATAGACACACTCCTTGAAATCCAGAAGATTCTTTCCACCGCAAAGTACCTGCATTCCATCGTAAACACTTCGGAGCAGATGCGGCATGCCAAAGTGGAGCTTGAACTGGGGCACCTGTCTCCAGGTGGTAACGCTTTGGATCACGCGAGTTCCCAGCAGGACTCATCCATCGGTGATTGTGGTTCGCTTCTGGTGGTGGATCGCGACCCGAAACTTCTGCGCACGCTGAAATTCATCCTTGAAGAGCAGGGACACACCGTCACCGCGGCCAAGAGCGGGGAGGAAGCGCTGGCTGTCCTGCATACCAACGAATTTGACCTGGTGCTGACCGATATCACGCTTGCCGAGATGAGCGGAATTCAACTGCTCACCTTCATGAAAACCGACATGCTCTGGCGCGAGATCCCGGTCATCATTTTATCCGGCGTCAATGAGCCGAACACAGCGGCGCGTTGCGTGCAGGCCGGTGCGGAAGATTACCTGGCAAAGCCCGTTGACCCGGTTTTGTTGCAAGCCCGAGTCACCACTTGCCTGGAGAAAAAGCGTTTGCGCCAACTGGAGCAGGGCTATCTCAGCCAGCTCCAGGTCGAGCAGGAGAAATCAGAACGGTTGCTCCTGAATATCTTACCGGCTCCCATCGCCGAACGGTTGAAAGCGGGTGAAAGCACCATAGCTGACCATTTTCCCGCGGTAACCGTTCTCTTCGCGGACATCGCTGGATTCACCAAGTTGGCGGCGCAAATCTCACCGGTCGAATTGGTAAAATCACTTAACGAGATTTTTTCAGCGTTCGATCGCCTTGCCGAAAAGCACGACCTCGAAAAGATCAAAACCATCGGGGACGCTTACATGATCGTGGGTGGGTTGCCCACGCCACGCCTCGACCATGCCGAAGCCGTTGCCGACATGGCACTCGACATGCAAAATGAGATTCGCATTTTCAATTCGTCGCATGGAACCAAGTTGAGTATCCGAATCGGAATGCACAGCGGCGCCGTTGTGGCCGGGGTGATTGGGCAGAAGAAATTCAGTTACGACCTCTGGGGCGACACCGTGAATACCGCGAACAGAATGGAGACTTATGGTCAGGCCGGTCACATCCAGGTCACCGATACCACCCACCAGTTATTGAAAGACACATTCACCTTTTCAAAGCGCTCTAAACTCAATGTAAAAGGCAAAGGGGATATGATCACTTATCTTCTCACCGGAAGACGCGCGTGATTTCTGTGGCTGACCGAGAGAAAACTCCACTTCGCCTTCGCGTCAGCGCCACTGCTGAAACGCTGATTCGCAACGGGCACCCATGGCTCTATGAGAATAGTATTCGATCGGCAAACCGCGCCGGGACCACTGGAGAACTGGCCGTCCTTTACGATCGCAACGACAAATTTCTTGCGATTGGTTTGCACGATGCCAACTCACCCATTCGCGTTCGCATTGTGCATGCGGGCAAGCCGGTCAGGATTGATTCGGAATGGTGGCGGGAACGGCTGAGCGCAACGCTGGCGAAACGCGCTGGCCTCTTCGATGAGCTCACCACCGGCTTTCGATGTATCAACGGAGAAAGCGACGGCTGGCCCGGCCTGGTGCTGGATCGCTATGACAATACACTGGTTTTAAAAATTTATTCGGAAGTGTGGTTCAGCCGGTTTAAAGAGATTTTACAACTCATCCAATCCGGCGTGGACAATGAGCGGATTGTCTTGCGCTTAAGCCGGAACATTCAACGCACTGCTGAAAAGCACCACCTGCGGGACGGCCAGATTGTTCACGGGAAACCACTCTCTGAAGCCGTCATTTTCCTTGAGACCGGACTTCGTTTTGAAGCCGATGTTCTGCGGGGACAGAAGACAGGTTTCTTCCTGGATCAAAGGGAGAATCGCAAAATTGTCGAAACGCTTGTAGCCGGCAAGACAGTCCTGAACGCCTTTAGCTTTTCAGGCGGCTTTTCCCTCTATGCGGCGCGTGGCGGCGCGGTTTCAGTGACGGACCTCGATATCAGCGCGCACGCACTCGAAAGCGCAAAGCGCAACTTCGTCCTCAACTCGGCCAACGCTTCAGTGGTCCGCTGTCATCATGAAACGATTCAAACAGACGTGTTCGACTGGCTGCAAAAAAATGAAGAACGTGAGTTTGGTTTGATCATCCTGGATCCGCCCTCGCTTGCGAAACGTGAGACCGAGCGGAAGGATGCGATTGTTGCCTACGAAAAACTGGTCGGCGGGGGCATCGCTCACTTAAAACGGAACGGAACCCTGGTGGCTGCTTCCTGTTCAGCGCATGTTTCCGCGGATGAATTCTTTCAAGCGGTCCGAACGGCCGCTCGGAAATCCGGCCGAAACTTTAAAGAATTGCGCACCACCCAACATGCTTTAGATCACGCGGCAACATTCAAGGAAGCCGAATATCTGAAGTGTATCTATCTCACATTTCTTTGAGCTGCCGCACGGTCGCATAATGCCGCGCCAGCATGAGAATGATTCGAACACCAAGAATCAGAGCAATGCCGAGAAGGAAGGCTCCGGAAACCTGCGCCATTCGCACCAGGGTGGTTGTGGAGAATTGACGGTGTTTCAGGGAAACCGCATAGCTCAGGAGGACGAACCAGATCGCTGCCCCAACACAGACGCCACTGATGAAAATGCCCCGGCTAGTCCAATCTTCACCCAGCCATTCGTGAGAGGAAAACGCCCCTGCCAATGCGATCCACAACAGTAGCACCGCGGGATTCCCGAGAACCCGCACAAAACCGATCCAGAACGCGGAATGAGGATGCAACTTCTCCTCCATGGCATCGGCACCTTTGGTGTGGGTCACCACCGACTTCCCAAGCAGATATTTGAAACCCAGGTAGGTCATTAACAGAAAGCTGACCAATGCCATCGTTGCTTTGATAATCTGTGAATCGAAGAAGGTAGCGAAGCCAGCGAAACCGAGGGCGCAATAAATTGTTTCCATGGCCACTGCCCCAAATCCGATCATCAAGGCCCATCTGAAACCGCGTCTTGCCCCTTCATTGATGATGGTGACATTAATTGGGCCAACCGGCATCGAAACCAGGAATCCGCTGATCACGCCGACCGTCCATGCCAGGAGAATGGATGAAAAACTTCCCATGCCGAGTTACAGCACTTGCTCGTTCGTTCCGTCTTCCTCTGCGTTTTCGATCTCGTGACGCACTTTCCACGGGAGTTTGGGGCGAATAACACCGTAAACCAGATAGGCCGTAAAAAGGAGTGGCAGGACAAAATAAAGGATCTTTTCCTGCAACACGAGAATGCTGCCGATGAATAGCGCGCCGATGAGAGTTTTGGTGAAGGTGCGCGTCGCCCGCAGGTTCAAGTTTTTGAAACTCGGATATTTCACGCTGCTGATCATCATGATCGAAAGAAGAAGGAGAACAGCGGGAAGCGTGTACTTCCAATTGCCGGTCACAAAATCCCGTTCGGAGAGCCAGATCATCAGGAGCGTCAATGAGGCAACCAACGCAGCCGCCGCTGGAATAGGGAAACCAAGAAAATCTTTCCCCCCTGCACCCCCCATTGCGGCCAGGCAATTGAAACGAGCCAACCGAAACGCCCCGCAAAGCAAATAAATGGAAGCAATGAACCATCCGACCTGTGGCATATCGGTAAATACATCCCGCAATACGATGCGATGCACCAGGAATGCGGGCGCCGCACCGAAAGAAATTAAATCGGCCAACGAATCAAATTCTCGGCCAAACGGACTCTCCACCCCAGCCATGCGCGCGACCCTGCCGTCAAACAGGTCGAAAATGCAGGCGAGTAAAATAAAGCCCAGGGCGACTTTTATCGGGGCGAAGTTGCCGGTGGAAATGTCTGCCTCGACGATTTTGGTCAGCGCGACAAAACCACAGAAGAGGTTTCCTGCCGTGAACAGATTCGGCAGAAAATAAATCTTCAGCTTTTCGGGATTCGTTTCGACCGAATTCGATTTTGCCTCAGGCATGTTACTCCGTTACTCCTTTAATGCGATGATCGTTTCACCACCGACTACTTTATCACCGATCTTCGTGCTGATCTTGTAATTCAGCGGCAGATAAACATCCACACGAGACCCGAACTGAATCAGGCTGATGCGCTCGCCCGCTGCCACTTCATCTCCAACAGTAACCCACGGAATGATGCGGCGCGCAATCAATCCTGCAATCAAACGGATGCCGACCTTGTCATTTGGCTTTCCACTCGGCTCGAAGGTGATCATGACGTTTTCGTTGTGTTCAGCGGATTCAGTTTTCAGCGCGTTCAAAAACAAACCGGATGTATGTTTTAAGTAGGTGACCTTTCCGGTCACTGGCGCTTGTTGAACATGGACGTTGAAGACATTCAGAAAAATCGAAATTCTTTTACATTTCTCTCCGGCGAACTCGGAGACAGTCGTTTCATCGATGACATCCACCGTACCGTGTCCGGGAGAGACAATTGCGCTCTGGTTCTGCGGAACGTTGGCGGAGGGATCGCGGAAAAAGTATAGAGTGAAGGCAACAAACAGGAACCAGACGATCACCAGCGGCACGGCAAACGCCCAGATAATTCCACCGAGAATTTTACCCAGCAGACCTGCGCCGAGGATTACGACCAACAAAATGAACGAGGCGCCGATCAGTTTGACGGCAGCGCTACGTGCTTTTCCAGCATGCTTCATGCGATTACTTAAGAGCAAAGGATAAACTTTGCAACAGCTTACGACAAAGACTGATCGGAAAGTGCGAGAAATGTCGGTGGGTTTATTTGGAATCCCGGCTTCAACCAACGGGGCGCCGATTAGACTGGAAGCCAGAACTTTTGATCACACCCGATCGAGAATTAAGCCCTCCGTAAGTCTCGCGGTAGATCCTGTTGCCCCCATGAACTCGGTGGGCTAATAAACGATTACCAAAAGTAATTCCGAATAAATGGATTGGCCCGCCCTGATACGAATCCCAATCTTACCAAATCAAAAAAAACCGGGCTAGTTAACCTGGGGAAGGTCAAAGAGCCCGGGGAATGTTCGAGTACAAACGTAGGATTACGTGGCTAATTCGGTCATCCGCGTGTACGGGGCAGACAACCGAAATCTTGTGGGGCGTTCTTCAAAGAACAATTCTATAACCGCCCCGAAATTCAAAACCTACCTACTACGAACACCACTTCTAATTATCTCTGCTAATCAAGTCAACTTATTTCCAAATAACTTAAGTTGCCTTATTTTCCCTTTCTGTCACCAGCGGCTATTCGCTTTGCTGCTAACAGTTACATAGTATCAGATTCTTTTCATTCGGTTTTGTTCAATTATTTTAAAGATATTTTTTAAGACGTAAAAATATCAGGATTTACTGCTGTTTCCACACTGACACCTTGGTTGCTGTTTAAGCTTCGCCTTGGAATGGTGCTCACCGAAAACTGGCGAGCAACTCCTCTGGAGTGACCGTTGCAGTGCCGACTTTGCCCACTACGACACCTGCCGCGTGGTTGGAAAAGATGGCGGCTTCGATCGGCAAGGCCCCCGCGGCAATCGCAATCGTAAAACTGGCGATCACCGTGTCGCCGGCACCTGACACGTCGTAAACTTCCTGCGCCACCGTCGGAATGTGGAATGGCTTTTTATTCCGTTCGCACAAGAGCATCCCGTTATCGCCTAGTGTAATTAAGAGAAGGGCTGGTTGCAATTCGCTCAAAAGCTTTCCGGCGACGGCCTGGAGATTCGCATCCTTCATCGGGTCATCCGAACGGGTGGTATCGGGCAAACCCGCCAATTCAAAAGCTTCTTTGCGATTCGGAGTGATGAGCGATAGCCCGGTTAAATTCAATTGATGTGTTGGCTTCGGATCAAAACTCACCCAGATGCCGCGCCGACGGCAGAGCGCCTTCACTTCATCAAGGAGATCCTGCGTGATGACGCCTTTGCCGTAATCTCCAATGATTACTGCATCGGCTCCAGAAAGGCGGGTTTCAATTTTGTCGAGGAACCGGCGCGTGCTCTTTTCATCCAGAGCGCATCGGGTTTCGCGGTCCACACGCACCACCTGCTGCTGATGCGCCACAATGCGGGTTTTGACACTGGTGATGCAACCGTTCGCAGGGACGACTCCGTCGCAGGCGATTCGTTGTTCGGTAAGAATTGTTTTTAATTTTTTCGCGGCGTCATCTTTGCCAACGATTCCGAACAGCTCGGTCGTCACTTTCAAATCAACCAGGTTGCGCGCCACATTGGCAGCGCCGCCCGGCATGAAGCTTTCCCGCTCGAAATCCACCACTGGCACCGGTGCTTCCGGTGAAATGCGACTGACGCGTCCCCATAAAAATTGGTCCAGCATCACGTCGCCGACCACCAGCACGCGACTCTTTGCAGTCGCCGCCAACAATTTTCGGACACGCGCCTTCGAAAGTATTTTCATTATTTAATCCAAAAAGCCGGTTAACGGACTGGTTGCACTCGCAGTATCAAGCGGTTGCGCGAGGCCGATTTCATATGCTTCCCGCCCGCATTCCACCGCGACCTTGAAGGCACGCGCCATCCGAATCGGATCGTTTGCCACCGCAATCGCCGTGTTCACCAGGACGGCATCCGCACCCATCTCCATCGCTTCCGCAGCGTGACTCGGCGCGCCGATACCGGCATCCACCACCACGGGAACGGTAGCCTGCTCAATGATGATCCGAATCTGGCTGCGGGTTTCAATGCCGCGATTGGATCCAATCGGCGCCCCCAACGGCATGACTGTCGCCACGCCAATATCCTGCAAACGTTTCGCCAGCACTGGATCAGCATTGATGTAAGGCAGCACCACGAACCCTTCTTTCACGAGGATTTCGGCTGCTTTGAAAGTCTCAATTGGATCGGGCAAGAGATAGCGCGGGTCGGGATGAATTTCGAGTTTCACCCAGTGCGGCAAACCGGCGGCAACGGCGAGTCGCGCCAGGCGAACCGCTTCCTCGGAGTTCATCGCGCCACTGGTGTTGGGGAGAACCAGGTATTTCTGCGGATCAATGAATTCGAGAATGTTGGCGAATGGATCACGTTTGCCGCTCAGGTCGGCGCGGCGCAAGGCCACCGTGACCATTTCCGTGCCGCTGCTTGCGACGGCATCGCGCATCATTTCGGGCGCGCTAAATTTCCCGGTTCCAACAAAAAGGCGGGAACGAAACTCACGACCGGCGATAACGAGCGGTTTGGGCACAGCAAACATGCGGGGCAAACGTAGGGGCAGGCAATTACGCGTTCAAGTTCTTTGCAGTTGGCTGGCTTCAGAACTCGCCCTCCTCCCACCCATTGAGTTCCCCGGAACGTGGTCTGGAACGTGTGTGGACGGTTCCGAATGATCGGGAAATGGCCCAAAAATTCTCCAAACCACAAAATTTGGGCAGCTCAACGTGGAGGCTGTGCCATTTTGCCCACCACTAACTTCCCAGAGAAGCCAGAATTGCTTCCGCCGCCGCGCGCGGGTCTTCGGCTCCGTAAATCGGTCGGCCGATTACCAGCCAATTGGCCCCGGCTTCCATGGCTTCCCGCGGCGAAAGAGTCCGTTTCTGGTCGTCGGACTTGTCACTGCCGGTGCGAATACCGGGCGTCACTAATTGCATTTCCCGTGGTAAAATCTGGCGCAGACCGACAATTTCCAGCGGAGAACAAACCAACCCGCGCAAATCGCAGTTCGATGCGAGCGTGGCAAGTCGTTCCACCTGGCGTCCGACATTGTTGTCCAGGCCCACCTCTCTCAGTTCATCGCCGTCAAGACTGGTTAGAACCGTCACACCGAGAACCAACGGAGCATTGCGACCGGATTGCAACGCGGTTTCCTGCGCCGCTTTTTCGGCCGCACGCATCATTTGACTCCCGCCGCTGGTGTGGATGGTGATCATCTGCACATCGAGCCGCACCGCCGAAGCGACCGCTTTGGCGACTGTATTCGGGATGTCATGGAATTTCAGGTCGAGAAAAACCGAAGCACCTGTGGCGCGAATGGCGCGGACAATATCCGGGCCAGCGCTGGTGAAGAGTTCACTGCCGATTTTAAAAGCGCCCACAAACGGAGCCAATTGTTCAGCCAACTGCAATGCCCTGTCGGTTGTCGGCACATCGAGGGCAACGATGATTGGATTCTGCATGCACCGACTTTAATCAGGTCTCGTCCGCAATCCATATCAAATGCTGGATTCTGGATCTGAGAGGCATTTGCAATTCCCAATCGATCTTCTCCCCCCCCGACGAGAAGGAACCAGTCAGCCCGCTGTAAAATAATGCCTGCGGTTCAGCATCGGACGTTTTGCCGTCAAGTTGAGTGAGTATCCAGAAATTGCTTCAGATGTGTCGGCGCGGCATCCAGCATCCAGCATCCAGCATCCAGCATCCAGCATCCAGAATCCAGAATCCAGAATCGTGTAAAACCTCTGAGATTGCCGGGGACGGCTGGAACTTGTAATTTCCGACTAATGACGACCGTTGTCCCTGCCAAACGTTTTCGGGCGATGCGCGAAACTGTTCCCACAATTGACCAGGTAATGGTCGAAGAACGCGCTGCTTCGTTTACGAAACGGAGCATCAAAACGGATGCAAAGTTGGCCGGACTTAAGATGGCGGTTTCGATGATGGATCTCACCACCCTGGAAGGCAAAGACACTCCGGGGAAAGTGGCTTATCTCTGCCGCAAAGCCCTCCGACCGATTGACGGCAAGTATGATGTGCCCAGTTGCGCGGCAGTTTGCGTTTACCCGAACATGGTGAAGCACGCGCGAAAATTTTTAGGGGACAACTCGCCTGTAAACGTGGCATCGGTCGCCACCGGCTTCCCGAGCGGACAATTTCCCCTTCGCACAAAACTCGAAGAAACCCGCCGCGCCGTTGGCGATGGCGCGAACGAAATCGATATGGTGATCGATCGTTGCGCGTTCCTGAGTGGCGATTACGGAAAGGTGTTCGACGAAATTGCGGCGACGAAAGAAGTCTGCGGCGAAGTGCATCTCAAAGTGATTCTGGAAACCGGCGAACTCGTCACCTACGACAACGTCCGTCTCGCTTCACAGATCGGCATGGAAGCCGGCGGCGATTTCATCAAGACCTCCACCGGCAAAGTTTCTCCCGCGGCCACCATGCCTGTCACACTGGTGATGCTCGAAGCCATCCGCGATTATTTTTTTGCGACAGGCATCCGGATCGGGATGAAACCGGCAGGCGGCATTCGCAACTCCAAACAAGCCCTGGCCTACCTCGTGATGGTGAAAGAGACGCTCGGCGACGATTGGCTGAGCCCCGAACTGTTCCGCTTCGGCGCCAGCACCCTCGTGAATGACGTGCTCATGCAGATTGTGAAAACGTCCGATGGCAATTATCAAAGCGCCGATTATTTTTCTCAGCCGTGAGTTGCAACGGGGCGCATCTCTCCAACTCAGGATGGACAGGGTTCGATGGGAATGGTTAGATAAGAGCAACCGATGAACCCGCAGATCACAGACGATACCATTCTCAAAGCATTCTCCCCTGGGAAGCAGGAGTGGAAGTCGAATGGTAATTATTTTACCTCTGCTGAACTTCAAGAGATGGATTTGGTTGCCGACGTCGTCGTATTTGTGCCTGCCGAAACTGTTCTAAGTGCAGACTGAACCGCGCTGCGTGTTGGTTTTATCGCAATCAATTGTCGCGAGCCAATGATCCCGATTTTAATGTTCCCGTGCTCTCCCCGGCGAACGAGGATGTCTGGCTGAGCAAGGACATTGATTTTGGAGGGGTCTTTGGAGACGAGCTTTTGGCCGCACTCCCTGTCGTAATGACGGATGGCATCGGCGGAAAATACCCAACGATAGCTGGCGTGCGCATCGGGTATATTCAAGCAGGAGTGACGATCAATCCGGAGGAAGCACTCGGCAACGCCAGAATCGGGTTAATCACAATGGATGGCAGGCCGGTCAAGTTTCTTGTCGCCGATCCCCTTACGCTCTATTTCGAGAAAAGCAGACTGATGCAAACCCGTTCACAGCAGAACGATTGGTTTCATTTATCGCTACTCCATTCCTTCATTTGCTATGAGCTGGTTACAGGCGGCGAGAATTGGTTGCGTAACGAGAAGGTGATAGATGTCGTTGACGTTAAACAAATTCTGGGATGGTGGCTTAAAGTGGCCAATAAGGCGCCCGAGATCCTTAAAGACCCCCGCATTAAACGCAGATTGCACCCGCTACTGACGTCTGAACATCCGATTGCGAAATGTTTATCCCAGGTGCGATGAGTTGGAACAAGGGGACTTCACGGTTCTGAAAACGTTGCACGGGTGTGGCGCGATCATTCGTTTGCCCGGTGAGCAGGACGTAATCAATTTTTGTTTGGCGAGTGCAACTTCGATCAGGTCGAGCATGCTGGTGAACTGTCAATCATTTGTCAAAATCGTATTCAGCAAACGCGCTGGAATTCAGGGTTATCTTTGTTAACGTTGTCCGCAATGAAGACGGCCGCGAAAGGCAAAGCAACCAAGCCTCGTTCCCAAACCCGCAAGTTAGACCTCGTTATCCCTGCTCCCAAAGAGGTCGGCCATGCTGAAAAGAAGATTGTCGCGGTAAAAGAACGCCGATTGAACTTCGGCAGCAAGTGGGACTACGCACCGGCGCCGGAATCTGTGCCGGTGAAGATTGAGAAGCGTTACGAACTCTTCATCGGTGGAAAATTCGTCACGCCGAGTTCCGGCAAATATTTTCCCTCCATCAATCCTGCCACAGAAGAAAAGCTGGCGGACATCGCGATGGCAAATCGACGGGATGTAGATCTCGCCGTGAAGGCCGCGCGTCGTGCTTATGACAAAACATGGTGCAAGATGCCTGGCCGGGAACGTGGCAAATATCTGTATCGCATTGCCAGGCTGATCCAGGAAAAAGCCCGTGAACTCTCCGTCCTCGAAACAATGGACGGCGGCAAACCGATCAAGGAAAGTCGCGACTTTGATCTGCCAATGGTGGCAGCGCATTTCTTTTACTACGCGGGTTGGGCCGACAAATTGCAGTATGCCTTTACGGGAAAGACACCCCACCCTCTCGGCGTGGTGGGACAAATCATTCCATGGAATTTCCCGCTGTTGATGGCGGCATGGAAAATCGCCCCGGCCCTTGCCTGCGGAAACACGGTTGTCCTGAAGCCAGCGGAGACCACCAGCATCACCGCGATGCATCTCGCCCAAATCTTTCAGGAAGCTGGACTGCCCGACGGCGTCGTTAACATTGTCACCGGTGCGGGTGAAACCGGCAGTGCCCTCGTTGCACATCCGGACATCAACAAGATCGCGTTCACCGGCTCCACTGAAGTCGGCAAGATCATCGCCAAAACGGTTGCAGGCACTGGCAAAAAACTGACGCTCGAACTCGGCGGTAAAGCGGCGAATATCATTTTTGAAGATGCGCCGATTGATCAGGCCGTCGAAGGCATTATTTCTGGAATCTTTTTTAATCAGGGCCACGTCTGTTGCGCCGGTTCGCGACTGTTTGTGCAGGAAGGTGTTTACGGAGCCGTGATCCGCAAATTGCGCAATCGTATGCAAACATTGCGCGTCGGAAATCCTCTCGACAAAAACACCGACATCGGCGCGATCAATTCCAAGCCGCAGCTCGATAAGATTCGCGAGCTCGTGCAAAGCGGCATGGATGAAGGTGCTGAAATGAACCAGTGCGGCTGTGCGCTTCCAGCGAAAGGCTATTGGTTCGCACCCACCATTCTTACCAATGTCACCATGTCGCATCGCGTGGCCCAGGAAGAAATCTTCGGCCCGGTGTTGAGCGTGATGACTTTTCGAACACCGGAAGAAGCGATCGAACGCGCCAACAACACGCCCTACGGATTGAGCGCCGGCGTGTGGACCGACAAAGGCAGCAAGATTTTCAAGATCGTCAACAAGCTCCGCGCTGGTGTCGTCTGGGCAAATACCTACAACAAGTTCGATCCAACAAGTCCATTCGGCGGTTATAAAGAAAGCGGTTTCGGTCGTGAAGGGGGAGTGCAGGGACTCGCCGCCTACACCAAATTCTAAGGGCCTGTCTGGGAATGGGTGGAACGGGCCTGCCGCAAAGCGGCAAACCGACCCTATAGTTCTGTTTTTCCAGCCCGTTGTCGGCGGCAACCTGCCGCCGACTGTTGGGACGTCCGACGACGCACCGATCAGTTTGTGTTGCCTTTCCTTGAACTCGGCGGGCTAGTAGCGATTGCCAAAAGTAATTTCCGGATACGCTCGCCCTCGTCAAAAAAGTCTCCCGAGCCGCGAAAGGGTTGTCGACCGGCTGTTGCCTTCTGGTCCTAAGCACCAAAGGTGCGGCCATTCCTCAGCCCAGCCCACGCGGGCTGGGTAAACCC
>JACDHS010000204.1 GCA_013820875.1 Verrucomicrobiota bacterium
GTAGGGAACACCGGGTACCCGGTGCCCCCTCACAGATTCCGGCGGGCGGTTTTCCCGCACCGGGCTCTTCAGATCAACTCGCTCTCGCATCATCTCACCCAAGAGCCCAGCCGGAGACGGAAACAGATCAGCCGCTGAGGCACACCTATTCTACTCGTGTCCTCTGGCTCATAGTTTTGTCCATTCAAGCCACGGTAACAATCACTTCTGGCACAACGTATCTCTTTCGCCTCTCTTACTCCCTACCCCGGGTAACAGAACTTTTGGCGCAATTCGTGAATCACCGAAACGCCTAAATCCCCTTTACCTGTTTCATTTTTCCCATAGACTTGCCGCAAAATGGTTCCGCTCGAGTCCAGTAAACTTTTCAATACGCTACCCGAGCCTGACCTGAAAATCGTGCGTGCGGTTGCGAAACAGTTACAATTCGCCCCCGGACAAACGATCTTCAAGGAAGGTGATCCCGGCGATGGCATTTATGTGATCCTAAGTGGGACCGTCCAGATTACCGCGATTGTGGAAGGGGAGCGCCGGGTGCTTTCACGAATCGGCGAGGGCGATCTCTTCGGCGAAATGGCTGTGTTGGACAACGACCCCCGTTCCGCCACGGCCAGCGCGGAGGACGATGTCACCGTAATCTTCATTTCACGCCTCGACCTGCTGCAACTTCTCGAAAAAATCCCGCAACTCCCTGCGTGCCTTGTTCGCGAAATCAGCCGCCGCCTCCGCGACTTTAATCGTCAATACATCCAGGAAGTTCTCCAGGCTGAACGTCTGGCCATCATCGGCAGGTTCGCCCGCTCGATCGTTCATGATTTAAAAAATCCGCTCAACATCATTGGTCTGGCTGCGGAATTGGCCGCCATGGAAAGCGCCACCCCTGAATCACGCGCCTCGGCGAAGGTCCGGATTCGCAAGCAGGTGGACCGCATCAGCAACATGGTGAATGAACTGCTGGAATTCACGCGCGGTTCCCAAACCCCTTTCATCCTGGCCCGGACAGAATATTCGGCATTCATCAAGCAGGTGGTGGATGAACTTACCCCGGAACTGACTGCGAAGTCGGTAACCCTTGAGTTCGAGAACGCCCCGCCATCGGTGCTGGTGGATATGAACCCGCCGCGTCTCACGCGTGTGTTTCATAATCTGGCGCATAATGCAACGGATGCGATGGGCGGGGGCGGCCAAATCAAGTTGCGTTTCGAAGTCAAAGGGCGCGAGTTGATCACAGAGTTCGAAGACACCGGCCCGGGTATCGCAACGGAGATGTTGCCAAAATTATTCGAGGCATTTGCCAGCTACGGCAAAGCTCACGGCACGGGGCTGGGCCTTTCCATCTGCAAACGCATTGTCGAAGATCATCGCGGTCGAGTTTACGCCCGCAACGAACCGGGCGGCGCAGTCTTTGGCTTCGTTCTGCCGTTGGCAGCGGACAGTTGATCGTCCGCTG
The DNA here is from genome assembly GCA_013820875.1 of Verrucomicrobiota bacterium. Classification (GTDB taxonomy): domain Bacteria; phylum Verrucomicrobiota; class Verrucomicrobiia; order Limisphaerales; family JACDHS01; genus JACDHS01. Next base: position 1,451 of record JACDHS010000204.1, read on the forward strand.
CGATCAGAGTCAGGGGAACGCAAAGAAACGACTGCTTTCTTCTCCCGCGCACAGGGTTTGCAAAAGCCTACCGGATAATTCCTTGCACAACTGCATTTGCTCTGTGTTTGATTGCGGTTCAATTTGGCGGGTAACAAACCGCCGCTGTTTTTATGGAAGAGACCAATTCGCTGATCGAACAACGCAAAACCAAACTCGCCGCGCTCCGCGCCAAGGGCATTGATCCGTTTAAAAATAAGTTTTCGCCCTCCGAAAATTGCGCCGCCGCCCGCGCCAACTTTGCCGAAGCTCGAGAAACAGCGTTGGCTGGCCGCATCACCGCCTGGCGCGACATGGGAAAAAGCATCTTCTTCGATATCAAAGATCAAAGCGGGCGCATGCAGATTTACGTGCAGAAGAATGTGATCGGCGATGATAACTTTCAGACGTTCCAATTGCTCGACATGGGCGATTTCATCGGCATCACCGGCGCGATGTTCACGACAAAGACAGGCGAAATCTCGGTCAAGCTCGCGAGCTTCACGATTCTCGGAAAAGCGCTCCGCCCCATGCCGGAAAAATGGCACGGCGTGGTGGACACGGAAATTCGCTATCGCCAGCGTTATCTGGATTTGATGGGGAATGACGATGTTAAGAACACCTTCCTGAAGCGGAGTGCGATTGTTCGCGAGATTCGCAGCTTTTTCCATAACCGCGGCTACGTGGAGGTTGAAACACCCGTCCTTCAAAACATTCCCGGCGGCGCAGCGGCCCAACCGTTCACCACCAAACACAACGCGCTCGGCTGCAATTTCTACCTGCGCATTGCCCTGGAGCTGTATCACAAACGATTGCTCGTTGGCGGTGTGGATAAGCTGTTCGAGATCGGAAAGAACTTTCGTAACGAAGGGCTCTCCCGGAAACACAATCCGGAGTTCACGATGCTTGAGGCATACGAAGCTTTTGGAGATTACGAGACCATGATGGAGACTGTGGAGTCGTTGATTTGCGGGGTGGCGGAGAAGGTGTTGGGAACGTTGAAAATTGAAAACAGGGATACAGAGGGAAACGTGACAAAAGCAATCGACCTCACTAGTCCGTGGCGGCGAGCTCGCTATAAAGATCTTGTGAAAGAAAAGGTAGGTGCTGATTGGTTTGATGTTTCACCAGAGGAACGTCGTCGTCGCGCCATCGAAGATTTGAAGTTAGGCGGAGACATCGCAGCCGGTTACGAAGATTTCGAAGTCACGGGCGCAGTATTTGAAAAATTGATCGAACCGACGTTGATTCAACCAACCTTTGTCACTCACCTGCCAAAGGAACTTGTGCCGCTGGCCAAGCTTTCCCCAGACGATCCCACCACCGTGGAAGTGTTTGAGTGCTGCATCAATGGGCAGGAAGTTGCGCCCGGTTACACCGAGCAAAACGATGCCATCGCGCAGCGCGAGACATTGGAACACCAGGCCGGCGGTGAACAACAAAAGCTCGACGAAGATTTCCTCGCCGCTCTCGAACACGGCATGCCCCCCGCAGGCGGCATCGGCATCGGCATCGATCGCCTCTGCATGATGTTGCTCGGCCAGGAAAGCATCCGGGACGTGATCCTCTTCCCGCAGATGAAGCCGAAGTGATGTGTTTTTGAACTGACGTTAGAAAGGGCGTGAGATTGGCGTACGAGGCGGAGCGCGGCGTAACCGCAGAGCGGTTCGTTGTTTCTATAGTTCTGTTTGTGCGCAGCATCAGCCGCAGCACGCGAGATTATCAAGCGGGCCTGCAAAATCTGAACGCCGCAATATTGCCGTACCCGCTGCGGCTGACTCTTCGAGCACAGCCGCGCTCCGTTTTTTACGCCATCTCACCCGGAAAAAATCACACCCCCGTTGAAACTGCCTCACAATGCAAACTTTCCAACAACACAGTTTTTGATTATCTTTTTCCAATGAGCACAGTTCATGAAATTGAAGCTGCTATTCCCAAGCTCTCGCGAGCGGAACTGGAACAGTTCCGGACGTGGTTTGAAGACTACTTAGAAGATCACTTGGACCTGACCGACGAAGTTAAAGCAAAACTCGACGAATCACGTCGCGAAATCGCTGAAGACAATTTTACGACTCGCCAGCCCAAGTAATTTGTGGCTGCCGCACTTCAAATTTGGTCAGCAACATTCTCCCGTGCTTTCGATTGTTTGCCCAATGCCGTTCGTAATTCAGTCCAGCATAAGATAGATGAAGTGGGCGCTCGGCTGGAAAGCTTCTCCCATCAACGCTTACAAGGTCGATCAGAATGCAAATTGCGCGTGGGCGATTATCGGGTGCTTTATGAATTCGACGCGAAGCTGGGACGCATCTATTTGCATTACGTGGGCCATCGGCGGGAGATTTACCAGCGAAGTTAGAGCGGTCAGGCGATTTCGCCTTTGCTGTCAAAGAAATAGGCTGTCACTGCTTCTTGAACATTGCCGCGAAGCTCTTCCCAAGTATTTCCCTGGGTAAAGATATCGTGTGACAGACACTCAGCGACAAAACCACCATCGCTTTCCTGCGTAACACTGAAGACGACTTCCATAACGGAATTTCGCAGTATTGCGTTCCAACGACAAGGTTGAATCTCGCCGTGACGTTCCTGAGAATATATAGTGAACGGATGAGAGTAATAATCCGCAATCTTGCTGAACTCCGGGCCGCTGGCTACAAGGCGCTCACGGATGCACTTGGCCCGTTGGGCATGGCAAGATTTCTCCAACAGTTCGAACAAGGTCATGGCGATTACACTCACGAGCGTCACACTTGGCTGCAGGAGGAGTCGGTTGAAACGGTCGCAAACCGCATTCGGGCCAGAAAGAAGCGCACGAGTAAACGTGCGTAACTTTCTTACCAAAACCCCGCGTCAATCGTAAATCAAAAATCGTAAATCCCCCACCGTTTCTAAGCAAGACTCCCAATCCTCCGCAGGAAAATCGCCGGCTCTCCTGCCACCTTTGATAGCGTCAGATCAATTTCGAACTCTGCGATCCAATCGTTTAAAGCATCCGGATCAACGAGCACTTGCTGGACGCGCAAACGGGTTTTGTCTTCCTGGGGCAAAAGGTAGGTGTGCCGGCTGTTCCGCGCCTCTGGATCGAGGGCGATGCATTTGTGCTCCGCATGATACGCGTCCACGGCGGCGTGAAGACGATCCGGTGTCCATGGCTCGCCTTCCGGTTGATCCAATGAAGTAAGATTAGTGAGCGCCTGTTCATAATCGCCAATCACGCAACCTCGCAGGAAACCAAATATCTTCGTCCGAATCGCGGCGCTGAATGCTTTCTTGTCGCGAGTGATGTCGAGGGCCGCTTCTTCCGCGCCGGGTGGACGCAGTTCCTTCGCCTCGGCTTTTTGATAATTCGGATTCTTCATCTTCTCCCATTCATCGAGAAGACTGGAATCGATCTGGCGAATCATCGCGGCGAGATAGAGTTCCATTTCCTGGACGGCTTCCGTCTTCGCGCTATCGGGCACGGTCTGGGCGAGCACTTTGTAAACGCTGTTCAGATGGCGCAGCAGCACTCCCTCGGCGCGTTGCAATTCGTAGTCGCGAATGTAATCGGCGAACGACCGAAACTCTTCGAACATCTCGCGGGCGATGGATTTGGGCCGAATGTTTTCCTGTCCAACCCATGGGTGCCGATCGGAGAACGCATTGAAAGTTGAATAAACAAATTCGCGATTGGGCTTCGGATATTCGAGTTTCTCCAGTTCCTCCATTCGCTGGTCGTATTCCATCCCGCCCTGTTTCAGTTCGGCGAGTTTCTCGCCCTTCACTTTATCAAGCTGCTTACGCAAGATGACGTCGGGATTTTCCAAAATCGATTCCACGAGCGTGAGCAAATCGAGAGCGAAAGTGGGCGATTCAACATCGAGCAACGGAATCGTCTCGAGCAAATAAAGCGAGAGCGTCTGGTTCATCGAAAAATCGTCCTGCAACTCCACGTTCATCCGCAGGTAAGCGCCTTCGGCCGTCTTTGGAATAATCTCGATAATCTTGCGCTCCACGAGTGAGCGGAAGAGTTGCCACGCCCGTTTTGTGTGCGCCTTTTTGGCGTTGGGCGATTCATGCGAACGGGCGATCAACTGTTGCATCCCTTCGCATCCACCCGTCGCTCGGCCCAGCACATTGAGCAACATGCTGTGCGACACCTGGAAGCGCGATTGCAAGCGTTCCGGTGGCGCGGATATCAACCGGAGAAAAGTGTTCTTATCCCAGTTAACAAAATTCTTTTCCGGCGGTTTTCTTTTAACAACTTTCTTGCCGCTGTTCCCCGCCTTTTCCTGAAGCTTAAGATTCTCCACCGTGTGCTCGGGTGCTTGTGCCACGACCCAGCCGACATTGTCGAAGCCTTTGCGCCCTGCCCGTCCGGCGATCTGATGAAAATCGCGCACGGTAAGTATCCCTGTTTTCTGCCCGTCGAATTTGCAGAGCTTTGAGAACAGCACCGTGCGAATCGGAACATTGATGCCCACGCCCAATGTGTCCGTGCCGCAGATCACTTTGAGCAACCCTTTCTGCGCGAGTTGTTCGACGAGCATCCGGTACTTCGGGAGCAAACCAGCGTGATGCAACCCAATCCCGTGTCGCAGCCATTTTTTGATTTCAGGTCCGTAAGGACTGGTGAATTTAAACCCCGCCACCGCATCACCAATCGCCGCCTTCTCTTCGCGCGTGCAGACATTGATGCTGGTGAAATCCTGCGCGCTCTGTGCGGCGTCCATCTGTGTGAAATGAACGACATAAACGGGAGCCTTGCCGTCCGAGGCGAGTCCTTCCAACGTCTGCGCCAGCGGAATTTCCGAGTAAGCAAAGTCCAACGGCACCGGTCGGTCTTTGGAATGCACGGTCACAGAGGGCCTGCCATTCACCCTGGTCATTTCTTCCTCGAAAAACGTAGTTTCGCCAAGGGTAGCCGACATCAAAAGAAAACGGGTTTGCGGCAACGTCAGCAACGGCACCTGCCAGGCCACGCCACGGTCGCGGTCTGAATAGTAGTGAAACTCGTCCATCACCACATCCTGCACCTCCGCGGCAGCGCCATCGCGCAAGGCGATGTTGGCGAGAATCTCCGCAGTGCAACATAGAATCGGCGCATGGCGGTTGACCGTTGCATCCCCCGTGCTGAGACCAACATTCTCCGGGCCGAACTCACGACAGAGCGCCATCCACTTTTCGTTCACGAGCGCTTTGATCGGACAGGTGTAGATCGAGCGCCGACCCTGGGCCAAAGCTTTGAAGTGCAACGCGGCGGCGACGAGGGATTTTCCGGAACCGGTGGGAGTGTTGAGAACGACGTTCTTTTCCTCGAACAATTCCAGGATGGCCGATTCCTGCGCGGGGTAGAGCTCAATCTTTTGCGCTTCAATATACTCAAGGAACCTGGTCAGTAACAGGTCGTTACTGGCCCCATCGCGGGGGATAAAATCATGAAGGTTGGCTGCCACTGGGCGAAAACTCTACACGCCAATGTGCAAAAGGAGAAGTGCCATGCGTGGATGAAAGGGTGGTGATTCCTCGCTGTTTTCGGTGGAATAAGATTCGGAAAAGTCTTCGATCGGTGAATTCCTGTTCCGGAGGAACACTTGAGAATAGCCCAATGTTTCAACATTGGGTTCGAAGTGGGTGAGTTGAATCAGTTCCGGAGGAACGGCTGACTGGTTGCGCGCTAATTACCTGACTGCATGCAATCAATGGCATTCTCAGCCGTCCCTTTCGGGACTACAACTGTATCTATCCTTGTACCCAATGTTGAAACATTGGGCTATTGTCAGGTGTCCCTCCGGGACAAAGACCATCATCGGCATTCCTGTTTCACAAGAACAC
>JACDHS010000007.1 GCA_013820875.1 Verrucomicrobiota bacterium
ATTTAGTTAAGGTCTAAACAAAGGCAGAAGTCAGGGCGGAGCGGCAACTCCGCCCCACCTTGGTGGGGCAAACCTGCCGGTTTGCCCTGATTTTTGCCTTCATTCCGTTACTTTCATAGTCCGTTTTATGTCGCTCTTACAGAGCTCAAAACAGATTCTCACTTGTTTGAAATTACCCCCCCCTTTCCCCAACCTGAAACTCACCCGTTTAAAATCACACCCGCAGTCCAAGGATGTGATTTTAAGCGGGTGAGAAAAGTGGAGGCCGACCCTTCCTCCGGTTCTTCTGATGGACTAATTGCCGTTTTTAGGATCATCATGGGAAGAACTTTGGGCCGCACCCAAATTGTAGCAACGTCAAGATGCGCATGCCGTCCAACCAATTACTTTAGTGCTGGCAGCTTCCAGGCCTTTTGGAGTCGTTCATATTCTACCTCGGGCAATTGGACAAGGAGCGGTTTCTTCTCCGGATCGAGCCATCGGACGAGCTTTTCCATATGTTTACCCACCATCGCCGTGCAACCGGCAGTCCCCGTTTTCTTGTTTTTCCAAATATGGATGAAGATGCAGGAACCGTCCCCCTGCTTGCGTGGGGAAAAATTGTGATCCACAACGATTCCCAGCCGGTATTCGGCTCCGATCGCGAGCATTTTCTCCGAGCTGCCCCAATCAGGTTTCTCAATCTCTTTGCGATCGACGATCGAGTTATAATAGGTTGATTTAACATCGTCCACGCACTCGATCATGGAATCCAGGGGCAGGTAAGGAAGTTTCACACCTTTCACTTTTTCCAACGGTTCAGAGCCAAAGGCTGAACTGAGCTTGAAAATCCCAGCGGGCGCTTTGCCGTCGCCTTCTCGTTTTTGCGGTCCACCGCTCTGCGCGGGATGCACTCCCTTGCCCCAGGCCAATCCTTCTCGGCCCACGACAATCGGCCAACTTTCAATCTGTTTCCATTGGTTGCCATCCGATTCAAACAACCTGAGACGGCCGGAAACCGCGTTCCAATCCGGTGTCGTCACAACCAGAATCTGGCGTGTCCCTTCGAGGGCGAGCGACTGCGTTTCGTCCGCGGATGAAGTGAATGGATAGAAAACAAGTGCCAACCACAAAAATGCCCTTTTCATGAAATCAGCCTATCAGGTGGACCATCGCGGTAAACAGAATTGGGTTTCGTTGCGTGATTCTCACGCAGTAGGCGCGGAGCCGACGCGCATTTTTCAAGGAGTCACCCGTTTTCTGACCATTTTAACAACAAAACAAACACTGGCATTGGCACTGCTAATAAATAGCCAGGGAAACCGAGTTGACACACTGGAAAGCGATTCAATACAGTGCGCGCTCATTTCGAGAAACCGAAAAACAAACGTAGTATGAAAAATAACCGAAACCCAAAAAGAGCGTTTACGCTCATCGAACTGCTGGTCGTTATCGCGATCATCGCTATCTTGGCAGGTATGCTCCTGCCGGCATTGGCCAAAGCCAAAGCCCGCGCACAACGTATCACTTGCATCAACAACTTGAAACAAGTCGGTATCGGCTTCCGTCTTTATGCGATCGATGGCGAACGCTATCCTAACTATTCCGGCGTCAGTCTGTGCTGGACCAACTTCCAAACTGTTGGGCGCGAAATCGGCAGCCCTAAGGTTCTGCTCTGTCCGACAGATCCGGTGCGCATAAGCGCAGCGTTGGACTTCGAACAGCCATCGACTCTGACCCAGGTAAATTTTTCTTATGCTCCAAACGGCACCAGCACAACCGAGGGCACTCGTTCCCGCGGCAACTTCGCCCTGAGCTATTTCTATGGATGGGAAGCACAGGAAGACAAGCCCGGTATGATTCTCTCGGGTGATCGCGGCATGATAAGTGGTGCGCCAAATAATAATCTGGGGACATTCTACCCAGGCCTGCCACCAGCCGGCGGCGGCAACCCTGGAGGAGGCGGCACTGGAGCAGGCGCCTTGGGCACGAATCATCTGGCGGCTGCTGTCTCTGGACCAGCCTGGAATAACACGATGCATGTCAATGCTGGCAATATCTTGCTGGCGGACGGCAGCGCTCAACAGGTGAGCACACCCAAGCTCCGCGAGCAGTTGCGTGTGACGGAAGATGCGAATAATCGCGTGATTTTCCCGCATAACGCAGGCAATGCTGGTGCTCCTTAACTGAGACTTCAACACAAGGCGCTCCTCACAAGGGAGCGCCTTTTTTGTATACCAGCCTCTTGGCTTGCCGATCCCGTAAACCAACCTATTTTGATTAAATGGACTGGCAGGAGATCACAGCACTGGGAATTGTTGGAGTAACCATCGTATGGTTCGTCCTTCGGGCGGTGCGTCGCAGGAGAAAATTCAGTTTCGAACGCGACACTCATTGCGGGTGTTCCAACGTCGGGAACAGCGACAAAGGAACCATCGTTATCTGTGGCAAGCGTGGTGAGCCGCCTCAGATTCGTGTCAAAATGAAGTAGCCCCTTGCGCTATTGGGCAGGTTGAAATACTCTGAGATTAGAGGCATGTGCAAAGTTAATTCCTCACTGCATTTCACGAAGCGCGTTCAAACTCATGGCAAAGAGTCCGAGCCGCACTGGGTTCCCAACACCGATGTTTACATCGCTGCTGAAGGTCTGGTCATCAAAGTTGAACTCGCCGGGATGCGTCGCGAAGATCTGGAACTGACCGTCGAAGGCACTCGTCTCCGCATCAGTGGACATCGCCCCGACGAATGCCGCGCCCCGCATTGCAAGTTTCTGGTGATGGAAATCAACTACGGCGCTTTCGAGACTGTCCTGGAGTTACCGGAAGGTTACGACCTGAATAAGGCTAAGGCTGCTTACCAGAATGGGTTTTTAAGAATTGACGTGCCGGTAGCAGCACGTGCTTCGCAGAAGAATATCAGTGTGGAAATAACCGGCGGCTGATTTCGAACTTTTCAGGGCAAATGCCATCTAAAGGTAAAAGGAAACGATGACATCGCCCGATACAGAATTAATCAATATTCTGCGGAGTTCCGAACTGCCGGAATCTTCCACCGGCACCAAGATCTCCGGGCGCTCCATCCCTGAGATTCTTCCGATCCTCGGCTTATCCGACATCGTCATCTTTCCGTCGATGGTTATTCCTTTGCTCGTTGATAACGCCGAGAGCATCCGGCTGATTGACGATGTCGTTTCCGGAAACCGTTTTTTGGGATTGGTCCTTCAACGTAAGTCGGACATCGAAAACCCCACTCCGGATGATTTGTTCACTCAAGGTTGTGTCGGGCGGGTTCTCAAGATGTTAAAGTTTCCCGACGGCACTGTTCGAGTATTGGTCGAGGGATTGCGACGGCTGAAAATCAAAGAATTCACTGCACTCACTCCCTACCTGCAAGCGCGCGTCGAAGTCTTAAAGGAGATTACGGAAGAATCGGTTGAAATGACCGCTTTGAGCCGGAACGCCGAAACGCTTTTCCAGGAGATCATCAAAGTTTCGCCCACCCTTTCCGACCAGGTCAAAGTAGCTGCAATTAACACCGATGATCCCACCCGGTTCAGCGACCTCATTGCCGCCAATCTCAACCTGGCGCTGGATGAGCGCCAGAAGCTTCTTGAGATGAACAGCGTTAAGGAGCGCATGACCTGGCTGCTCCCGGCTTTGAACCGCGAACTGGAAGTCCTGACGCTTGGGACCAAGATTCAAAATGAAGTCGTCAGCGCGATGTCGAAAAACCAGCGCGACTTCTTCCTGCGCGAACAGATGCGCGCCATCCAGCGGGAATTGGGTGAAGGCGATCCGGCCGCCATGGAAGCCGGTGAATTACGCGAGCAGATCGAACAGCAGCAATTGCCGGAGGATGTAAAAAAGGTCGCGCTCAAGGAACTGGAGAGATTGCAACAAATGCCGCCGGTTGCAGCCGAATACACCATTACCCGCAACTACCTGGATTGGTTGATTAACCTGCCGTGGAACAAATTTACTGAAGACAAACTCGATCTCCCGGCGGCGAGCCGGATTCTCGATGAACAACATTACGGCCTGCAGAAGGTAAAAGATCGCCTGCTTGAATTCCTGGCTGTCATGAAGTTGAAACAACAACTCAAAGGCCCGATTCTTTGCCTGGTTGGTCCTCCTGGGGTTGGGAAAACTTCACTGGGCAAAAGTGTCGCCGATGCGCTGGGACGCAAGTTCGCGCGGATTTCTTTGGGCGGCATGCATGACGAAGCTGAAATTCGGGGTCACCGCAGGACGTACGTCGGGTCCATGCCGGGAAGAATTATTCAGACCTTGCGCCGGGTCGAAAGTCGTAACCCGGTGATTCTCCTCGATGAGATTGACAAGATCGGTTCTGATTTCCGTGGCGATCCTGCTGCAGCGCTTCTCGAGGTTTTGGATCCTGCGCAGAACAGCACGTTTACAGATCATTACCTGGATGCCCCCTTTGATTTGTCGCGCGTTTTATTTCTGACGACTGCTAACTGGCTTGATCCCATTCATCCGGCGCTGCGTGATCGCTTGGAAATCATCGAACTGCCGAGCTACACGGAATCGGAGAAACTGCAGATTGCGAAGCGTCATTTGGTGCCGCGTCAATTAGAGGAACATGGGCTTAAAAAGAAAGTGGTGAAATTTCCGGATGCGACTTTGCGGAAATTGATTCGTGAATACACCCACGAAGCTGGCGTCCGGCAGCTTGAGCGGGAAATTGCCGCGCTCTCCCGCAAAGCCGCTCGGAAGATCGCGTCGCAGAGACATCCAACGGGAGCGTCCATCTCCATGGCTGCAAACCAATTGCATTCCCATCTCGGCCAGCCGAAATTCTTGCACGAGGCAGCCGAGCGCATTACGGAGCCGGGCATTGCGGTCGGTCTCGCGTGGACTCCTGTCGGCGGAGAAATCCTCTTCATCGAAGCCACCCGAATGACTGGCAAAGGTCGTCTGCTCCTGACTGGTTCACTGGGCGATGTGATGAAAGAAAGTGCGCAAGCCGCCCTCAGCTATCTTCGCAGCCAGGCAAAGAAACTTGGCATTGATCCCCGCGATTTCGATCGTTTTGACATTCACATTCATGTTCCCGCTGGAGCCACGCCCAAGGACGGCCCGAGTGCTGGCGTTACGATTGTCACGGCGCTTGCTTCACTGCTGATGCGCCGAAAAGTTCGGTCGCATCTCGCCATGACAGGTGAAATCAGTTTGCGCGGACGGGTGTTCAGGGTTGGGGGGATAAAAGAAAAAGTTTTGGCCGCATCGCGCTCCGGCGCAAAAGAGCTTATCTTACCCGACCAAAACCGAAACGATTGGGAGGAAGTTCCGGCTGAAGTCCGAAAAAAGATGAAAGTTCACTTTGTGAAGAACATCTCTGAGCTGATCCCGATCGCATTAAGCGCAAAATGAGAAAACAAATTTCAGTCCTACTGCTGCTGTTCACCGCATTCATTGCGTCGGCTCAATCGCCTGATCCATTGATTCGCGAAGGTCAAAGAATTGCGGCCGAGCTGCGCACGTCTGCTCCGACCGAAGAGACAAACATTCGGGGTGTCCTGGAAATCCGGTCGAAGAAGGCAAAAATTTCCGAAGATGTTCCGGTGATCTTCAGTGTGTTGGTAGCGAACGGCCATTGGGATGCCGTTTACGAAACCGGGCAAACATCCACGCGTGGTTCAGAAAGACTTGTGGTGCGTCATTTTGAAGATCGTCCCAATCAATATTTCTACGCCAAAGCACCTGCGCCCACTGCGGCAGTTCCTGAATTGAAAGAATTTATATCCCACGAAGCCGACATTCCATTGGCCGGGTCCGACTTCTGGCTGACCGATTTGGGAATGGATTTTCTACATTGGCCACTGCATCGCCGGCCCCGGGGGGAAATGCGCCTGGGCCAATGGTGTCACGTTCTGGAAAGCATTTATCCGGAGCGCCCCAACATCAACAAAGTCGTTTCCTGGATTGATAGAGACAGCGCCGATGTGGGGGTTGCCGGGATCCTGATTGCCGAAGCGTATGCTCCTGGCGGCAAGCAGCTCAAAGAATTCTCATTGAGCGGCAGCAGCTTCAAGAAAATCAAAGGCCAATGGCAACTCGAGAAGATGACGATCAGAAATCTTCGAACGAGTTCCACCACTACGCTGAGATTCGATTTGAAAAGCCCGCAAAGCGCTGGCGCCACCGTCAGCAGCGCCGGTAATTGACCTATTTTTTCTGACCACCTTTTGTCAGGAGAAAAGCAATCAAATCATTCAACTCCTGCTCCGACATTGTCTCATCGAAGTTATCGGGCATCAGTGAATTCTCAGAGTCCTGTCGTTGATCGATGTCCGCTTTGGGAACAGAGATCTCCCGGCCGGTTGCATCCGCGAAAATCAATAACTGCCCCTCTTCACGCCGGAATAGACCTGTGATCACCTGGTCATCTTTCAACGTCACATTGCTGTAGCGAAACGCGTGATCTACATTTCGATTCGGATCTAAAATATCTTCCAACAACCGATCCAACCCGCGATTTCCCACGCCATCCAGTTGCGGACCGACGACAGTTCCCTGCCCATCAAGCTGATGACATGCCGCACAGCTCTGCGCAAAAATCTGTGCTCCATTTCCTACCGACGCCACATCCGAATTGTAAGCCGCGCGTCGCTGATCAATGAGCTTTTGCTTTTCAGCGCTTAACGGACTCAAGCCCTTCGTCAACGCCTCAACGCGCTTCGCAAAGTTTTTTGGCTTTGCGGCGCCCACTCGATCCTTCACCGCTGCTTCCTGCAGGATACGAGGCGAGGCTTTACCTTCTTCCACGGCACTCAACAACGCTTCCGCGCCTTCAGAACTGCTCGCTAGCGCGACGGCCAATTTGGTTTGCAATGTGCCAGAGGCGCTTTCCATTGCCTGCACGAGAATGGACCGGGCGTCAGCCCGGTTTACCTGGGCCAATGCCTGCGCCGCCTTCTCCCGCAGCTTCGGTTGTGTCTCTGCATCCAACAAAACGGATCCCACAAATTGCAAATGAGCTGAGGCATTGAGGATCAACAAAGCTTTCGCTGCCGCCGCGCGAGCATCCACTCCGCCATTTTCATTTCGCAACATTTCAGCAATGCGCGCCTCCAGTCCCTGCAACCGAAAATGTTCCGCAAGCTCCGCCGCCGCGACCTGGCGTTTCTCAATCTGATTGGGACTGATTCCCGGCAAAACAGCGACCACCGGCTCGAATTCTCCAACCGCAATCCACGCGTAGCCAGTGCCTGTATCCGCATCAATCACCTCAATGTAACCCTTCCTGGCGACATGCGCGCTCAAATCCCAATCCACTGGTTGCGCGACGTCATTCCGCGGCGCGAACGCTTCCATGAGCACCCGGTTCGATTCCTCTTCACGCAGGCGCACCAGGTTTTTTTTCTGGGCCGGTTTGCCTGGAACACCGTCATGTCCGGCAACCAGGAATTTCAACCGGACCGGAATATCGAAAGCTTTCGAGCGCAGAATGCCGGTCAATTGTTCGCTCCCCCGCGCAAAACTGGTGATGAAACGCACATTGCCAGCTCCATCCGGCAGGTTCCGACTTTCAAGCAACCACGGATTCGTCGTGTTGTTCCCGGGAATCGGCACATTGCGCCATTCCAGTATATTGGGATCAATCGAAGCGAGCAGACGATCCGCCAATGCAGCGCCCCACTCATTCACGGCCTGGGGAAGTTTTGTTCCACGTTGTGCCGTGCCATCGATCACCGACTTGAGCAAGGCGAGTTGAAAATCCAAATCGTCGGCGAACCTGGAGCGGGCTACTCGGGCCATATCGCTCAATTCTTCTTCCGGCGCGTGCCGTGCAATGTGGCGAAGATACTCGCTCATCTTCGGGCGGGTCTCGGTCACGCGCATAACATGTTTCAAAAGGTATTGCCCTGACTGCGGACTCTTGACGCCGAGTGCCGCCTCCGCGATGGCGCGCGAATCTGCTTCCAGGAAATTCGCGGCGAGCAAATGCGCAAAATCGCGCGAGTCCAGGAGTTGATCACGCAATGCCATTCGCACGGTATGCAAGAGCTGCGAATCTTTCGGATCAATTGTTTGGCGAAACGCCAGGAGTGGTTGAATGTTTTCAAACTGCGGGTGACGCCCGAGCGCATCCGCAGCCGCCCGTTGCGCGTAAGCATCGGAATCGTTTAATCCCTGCAGAACCGCTTCACGAATCTTCGCCGTCCATTCTTTTGTTTCGGACGCAATACGCATGGCATGCACGCGTACCTCTCGCGTTTCGTTTTTTGCGAGTGTGAGGAGTGTTTTTTCGTCGAGCGCATTCAAGCGATGCAACACCCATGCGGCATGAATTTTATCGGATTCTTTTCCTTTTTTGGCGCTCAGAACTTTCTTCAGCGGTGTGATGGCACGAGAACCAAAGCTATCGCTCAATTCATTCATCGCCAGTAATCGGCGAGTAATGTTCGGGTGGCCAAGTTCAGCAACGAGACCTTTCAAATCCCTGGGCAACGCCAGGGCGTTATCCATCTTGCCGCCGGTATAAACGATTCGCCAAATGCGCCCCCGTTCACGGTCGCGGCCTGGATGATCCAGGGGTACTTCGTAATGGCCGATAATCCGATTGTAGAAATCCGCGACATACAATGCGCCATCCGGTCCGAGTTGAATGTCCACCGGACGAAACCAGGGATCATCGCACTCCACGAAATCGCCTTCCTCCTTAGCGATCCGCGTTGAGCCATGCTCCACGTAGGAATCGCGATTGATCCGGCTGGTCATCACGTTCCCAATGAATGTGTTGTGCTGGTACTCCGTCGGAAAATTGGTCGCGTGATAGTAAGCAATCCCAGCGATCGCCGTGGAACCATGTGAATGCGCGCAAATGTCCGGCGCATAGCCGAGTCCATCGTGCGGTTTGCCGAAGCTCGGATAATACCCGCCGCGCAAAAGCATATAAACCGGCGAACTATGGCAATCCGAAGACCAAAGATCTCCCAGGTGATCAAAGTTCAAGCCAAACGGATTCACCTGGCCGTGTGAAAACTGTTCGATGCTTGAGCCATCCATTTTCACGCGATACACATTGCCAGAGTTCAGCTTGATCTGGCTGCCGTCTTTTGCTGTAAGAGTGGAGTCATTGTTGAAGCCGTGATCCGCATAGAGCCAGCCATCGTAGCCGCGACGGAACGCGCCGGTCAGCCCATGCGCATCTTTTTCCCAGCCAAATTTTCCGAGGAACGTTTCCTTTTTATCCGCGCGCCCGTCGTTGTTTGTGTCTTCAAAAAAATAGATTTCGGGAATGCTGAAGGCGAGAACGCCATTTTTGTACGGGTACAAACCGATAGGGATATTCAAGCCATCGGCAAAGGTCGTGATCTTTTGAGCGCGGCCATCCGTCGCAAAGTTTTCCAGCAGCATCACCTTGTCGCGACCTGGCTGGTCAAGCGGCGCAGGAAAGGGGTATTCGCGCGATTGCGTCAGCCACAGCCTGCCTTTTGCATCGAAAGCGATGTTCATCGGCTTGCTGATTTCCGGTTCGCTGGCCACCAGTTGAATCTCAAATCCTGGGGGCAGCTTGAATTTCTTTAACTGTTCCGCCGCCGAAAGCGGTTCGGTTGTCCGGACCATTTCTGCAAACGGATCCTTCTGCGCCGAAACGGAAAAGCCGCTGACAAGTGCCGCGCAAACCACGCTGAACCAAACGGAGTGAGGTTTCATAATGAGTGAGATGCAATTCTGCATCGAACAAACTTTAATGCGCAACACTGGAAACAGGTTTGCGGGCGAAATTGAATCACTGGGATTCTCCTCGTTTACAGTCCCACATCCATGTCACTCAGCTTCCCCTGTTCATCTGGCGCAGGAGGGAATACTTGAGATGCACTTCGCGGGCGCAGATCCGGGCGATGCGCCAGCCCTGGCCTCCATCGAGAAAGCCGCCTCGCAAGACGTAATAACGAAACCATTTAAACGCACCGCGCGCGTGCGGCGCGAGGAGAGTCGCGCGTTTGCCGGACTCGGACTGCATCTCTGCCCAGAGTTGCGCGTATTTCTGGCACCGCGCCCAATGATCAGCAACATCGCGAAAAGAATAATGGTGCAGGTCGCCACGAAGAGCCGTGATGGAACCGGCGATCTCAAGGCGTTCGTGAACTTTCCCGCCGCTGAAACGCGCCGTTGATTTTCGGAACAAGCGAACCAGACGATCCGGATACCAATCGCCATGCCGAATCCAACGGCCTTCATACAAAACACAACGCGGCATGCTGAACCCGGCAATCTCTCGCGCAGGTTCAATCTTTTTAAGAGCGGCAATTTCTTCCCGGAGCGTCGGTGAAAGTTCCTCATCAGCATCAATGCTGAAAACCCACTCGTTTGTGGCGAGGTGCAGCGCCAGATTCTTTTGGCCAACGTAGCCCAGCCAATCCTGATGAACGAACCGGGCGCAGAATTGCTGGGCGATGTTCTGGGTTCCATCCGTGCTGCCGGAATCGACAATCAGAATGTCATCGGCGAGATCAGCGCAACTGCGCAGGCAGCGCCCCAGGTTTTCCTCTTCATTGAGTGTGATAATGCAGAACGAAATTTTCACAACGCAGGCAGCAGCATGCTGGAGTGAGGCTTGTTGAATCCCAGCACCCGCTTTTCAAACTCAACGAACACAGCGCGCGGCGACAGGGCTTCCATGCATTCGATCTTATTGCGTTTGCTGATCGGACATGCCTGCAGTCCACACGGGACACACGGCCAATCGTGTTGCACCACGGTGATGCCTCCATGTTGTTGGATGCCACCCGTGCGACCGTAAGGATTGTCCGTCTGCCAGCCATTGGGCCACGGACCCCAATTATGGACGAACGTGGGGCCGAACAATGCGATGAGTGGCACCTCCAGCGCGGCGGCCATGTGTGTCGCCACGGTATCCACCCCAATATAACCGTGCCCCCCGCGAATGGCAGCAGCGAGTTCCGTGAGGGTGAAAGGACGTGAAAAGGAATTCAGCCGGGTGTTACCCGCCGCCTTTTGAATGTCACTGAACTGCTGTTCGTCATGAGCGGACCTGGAACGGGTGAACACGGCTTTCATGCCGGTCTCGCATTCAACCAACGCGGCAAACTTCGCCCAGGATTCTGCCGGCCAGTACTTGTAACTCTGTCGCGTGTAAGGATGGAGCACCACGTAGTTGTTCCCCAGTTCGCCGCGCGTGAACGCTGCATCCTGCTGATCGAACTTAATCACCACACGCGGCTCCGGAGCAATTCCGAGTGGTTCCAATTGGCTTAATACAAGGGGAACAATGTGTTTGCTGTCGTCGTAGAGACGGCAGTCGGAAAGTAACCGCGTTTTCCATCGATCATGTCCGAGCAGATAAGAGAAGCCGATCGAATGGCGGGCCGCCGCGGCAGCGTAGATGGCAGTCCGGTCCGAGGGATTCACGCCAATGGCAAAATCGTAACGGCCAAACACTTTCGAAAAAGCCTTCGGACTGCCCAACCCCGGAGCAAGTGTGTGAACCCTGTGAACGTGGGGGTTCTTTTCCAAAATCCCTTCGGTCCCTTTGAACACCAGGTAATCCACGCGAGCATTTGGAAAACGTTGCTTGATGGAAAGAGCCAGGGGCGTGGAAAGCAGCACGTCGCCGATGTAGCGAAGCGATACGATCAGGAACTTGGAATCAGGCGATACGTTCAACGCAGTTGGTTTAATGATAACACAGTTTGCCGCCAATCCATTTTTCATTCAAAGAATGACCGTGCCGCAACTGTTCGTTCAGTCGCGCAATGTTATGGGCTGTCTTTGTCTGCATTCGCGCTATCAGTCTCTTTGGACTGTTCAGTTTCCATTTTCTTCGAAAATAAGCGCGATTTTCTGATTCGTAAGGGCGCTCCGCCTTGTCTTTGCGGATGGAGTTCTGGGTGATGGAACCGAAGTGATGAATGAAAGAGCAACCAGTTGTCGCGAGCTTGAAGCCCGCCCGCCGCGCTCGCAGAAAAAAGTCGGTGTCCTCAAATTGACCTATCCGAAAGTTTTCATCGAAGAAGCCAACGCTCTCAAAAACGGTGTTCCGCACCATGAAGCAGATTCCGTTGGCAACCCCGTGTCGCGCCACTCTTTTCATTTCTTCACGAATTCACAGGCGTAACTCTGGAGTTCATAGTTCAGCTCACCCTCACGGATTGCAGGACTAATGATGTCCCACTTGTTTTGTTCCGCACAAACGACCAAACTATCCAGCCAGCCGGAGGACAACAGAACATCGTTGTTTAAAACAATCGTCCAACTCGCCGGAACCGCGCGCACCCCCTGGTTCCAGGCGGCGGCACATCCGCAGTTCGTTTCATTTTGTACCAGGTGAATGTTCGGGATCCCACGAAGAAAGTCACCGCTCCCATCGGTTGAACCATTGTCCACGATGACGATGCTCGCCTCATTCGTAACGGTCTGGCGCAAACTATCGAGGCACTGTTTTGTATAGTGCAGTTGATTAAAAACCGGAATGACGATGCTGATCATCTCTGGATCAAATTCTTAAAGAGGGAAACCACAGATGGTGTGTAGGCGCAAAACGGAGCGCGGCGTAACCGCAAAGCGGTTCGTCGTTTCTATAGTTCTGATTTGTGCGAAGCATCAGCCGCAGCACGTGAGATTGTTCGAGCGGTTTGAAAATCTGAACGCCGCAATCAATGCAGTCCCCGCTGCGGCTGATCCTTCGGACACAGCCGCGCTCCGTCTCGGACCTGCTTTTTTTATCTGTGTCCATCTGTATTCATCTGTGGTTTCAATGAATTTACTACGGTGTATAAATTCCCTGGTTGCGGGCCATGCCGGCGAAAACACCATTCGCCTTGATCAATTTGCCGAAGGTGTCCTGCTCGACAATTTCGCCATCTTTCATGACGAGAATATGATCCATGTTCGCCAGAGTGGAGAGGCGATGGGCAATGCAGATCACCGTGCGATTCTCCGCAAGCCGATCAATCGCCGCCTGCACCTCTGCTTCGGCCGTGGGATCGAGTGAGGCTGTGGCTTCATCGAGCACGAGAATTGGCGCGTTCCGGACGAAAGCCCGTGCAATGCAAAGTCGTTGCCGCTGACCTCCGGAAAGCGTGATGCCGCGTTCACCGACGCGCGTTTCGTAGCCTTCGGGCAATTGCATGATAAAGTCATGCGCAGATGCCGCCTTCGCTGCCGCTTCCACTTCCTCGCGCGTAGCGCCTTCGCGTCCGCAGGTGATATTGTCCGCAACCGTTTGATCGAAAATGACAATGTCCTGGCTGACCAACGCCATCTGTTGCCGCACATCAAACAAGCTCAAATCGCGCAGGTCGTTGCCGTCGATCGTTATCCGGCCCTCTGTCGGATCGTAAAAGCGGAAAATAAGATTCACCAAGGTGCTCTTGCCCGAACCGCTTTCGCCAGCGATCCCCAGTCTCATCCCGCTGCGAACGGAGAAATTGAAATTCCGCACCACCGGCGTGTCGCGATAGGCAAAACTAACCTTATCAAAGGTGATGTCCCTTGCGAATTGGGGCAGCGGTTTGGCGTCAGCTTTTTCCAAAACAGATGGTTGTTGTTTGAAAATTTCAACTAACCGCCCGGCACCAACACTGGCCTGCTGAAAGTAAACGTGCAGATGACCCAGTTTCTTGATCGGCGCGAAGATCATCGTGACGCCTGTTAGGAAGCCGATCAATTGCGGGACGGTGACGCCGAAGGCAAAAATGTAAATGATCACGACACCCAACCCGAGCATCGAAATGGTTTCAACCGTGGGATTCACCAGTTCGCGGGCCTGGGTGCTTTTCATGCCGATGCGCAGCAGTCTTTGATAGATGCTACTGAAGCGCTGCATTTGCATTTTTTCCAGGCAGAACGCCTTCACCACGCGGATGCTGGTATAAACTTCCACCAACAAACTGTCCTGCATCATTCCCTGGCTGATCCCGGAAGTAATGGCAGCGCGGACTTTCTTACCCAGGATACGAATCGGTATGACGGTGAGTGGAGTAAAAAACACGGCCAACAACGTCAGCTTCCAGTTCACCGCGAAAAGCGCGATGGAAATACAGATAATCGAAACCGGTTCTTTGATCAGATCTGAAAAACCGAGGCTAAGGCAGCGATAAAGCGCGCCGGTATCGCCATTCACCCGCATCAACAATTCCCCAATCGTTGAGCGATTGAAAAAATCCATTGAAAGCGTGTTTAGTTTGGCAAGCAGGTTGAGCCGAAGATCGCGAATAACCCGTTCGCTGACCCAGGCCATGCAGTAACTGCTCAAATAGCCAATGTAACCTCGAAAAGCCACGAGGATCGGCAGGAACAAAAGGCCGCCAATCAACTGCTTCACGTCAATGGAACGTCCCGCCAACGGCAACCACGGATCGACGGTTGCATCAAAGCGGTTGATAGCCCGTCGTAAAACCCCCGGCCTCTCAGCCTCCTTTTTGCTGTCCAGATACTCACCTGTTGCAGCCAGCATTCCGCTGTCCATGAGATTTGGATCCACGATAACTTGTAGAACGACATTGTTCGAAACCAGCAACATGGGCTGCCTGCCATCGGCTACACTGAGATGCGGTTCCGCGTTTGTCGAAACGACGATATTGAGATTCGCATTGGTTCCTACGATGAGGCGAGTGTCGTTGCGGGGTGCAAGGCGTTCGAACAGGGTTTTGGTGGCCCAGACAAAGCTTGCATTGGATATTCCAAAAAGAACCCCCAGCACGATTCCCGCAATAAGGCGAAACCAGTACCGGCGCAAGTAGGGCCAGCCAAAATGGAAGATCTTCAGGGCGTCACGCATTGATTTTCAAACGTTTATAGTTGGGGGTTTGCATATGAGATAGCAATTCGGATTTTAACCGCTAAATACACGAAACATGCGGAAGAACAAAAAAGATTGTTCCACTGAGGTGCTCCATCTCGCCTGATTTGCGGTCAATCCGGTCTGTCGTGAGGCGTTTTACAGCGAATATTGGTCTTCGACAGGCTGTCGTGAAGCGATTTACGGCAAATATCGGTCTACTACAGGCTGTCGTGAGGCGATTTACGGCGAATATCGGTCTACTACAGGCTGTCGAAGGACGATTTACGGCGAATATCGGTCTACTACAGGCTGTCGTGAGACGATTTACGGCGAATATCGATCTACTACAGGCTGTCGAAGGACGATTTATGGCGAATATCGATCTACTACAGGCTGTCGAAGGACGATTTACGGCGAATATTGGTCTGCTACAGGCTGTCGTGAGGCGATTTACGGCGAATAATGGCTTGAACTGGCCAAATTCCTGTGTCGGGCGCTATTCCACCAACCCATGCTTCCGATTTTGCAGGACCGCCCATGAATAGATGGCAAAATCGGCCCAGTTATCGATGACCAGTTTCTGCAGGGTTTCCGCATCAAGCGCTGTAAAATTGTCAGCGTCAGTTTTGGGCGCGACGCGTTCCGCTTTTTGCAGCGTGATTTTCCGCGGGAGAAGTTGGTTAAGCCGTTCCACTTCCGCAGTGAACGATTCCTGCAATCCAACGAAAGCGTAATGTTCCAGGTTTTCCAGCGACTGCTTCAACGTTTGGATCGTTACATTTTGGCAGTCATCGAAGTTGTGGCTATTAACGATGGAACGAGAGAAGTAAACGGCGAGATGATTCGGAAATGAGTGGCTCGGATCCTGCGCAATCTCCTTGAGTGAACGTTCCAGGAAAAGTGTGTGCAGGTTCTGCCGGGGCGTTCTTCGGACATGAAAATAGAACGAGACGAAGCGTGCAATCGGGTTCCGCACAAACGTCACGTAGATTGTCGGCTGGGGAAAAAAGGTGTGGATGCCGTACCAGACTTGATGGCCATAAACCAAACGAATCTTTGCTTTGCGCTCTTCGGGCATCTGGCTCAATTCATTACTCATTGTTTCCGAAGTATTATTGGGGCCATGAGCAAAATAAATTTCCTCGTCGCTGTAAACTTCGCGAAACGCCTTCAACAATGTAGATCCCGCCGTTTTAGGAATGTGATGAAAAATGACAACTGGCTCGCTCATCTCGAAAAAAACATAACGGTCACCGCTGGGTTTCCAACCAAATTTCGCAGCTTGATTTTCCTTGCATGGAGTCGGCGACGTATGGTTTTGGTGTAGTCAACGAATGAGTTCTCCAAAATATTTTTTGCTGTGCGGGGTAGGCCGCTCTGGAACCACCGTCCTTCGGAAAGCTCTGGGGCTTCATCCGGCTGTTTATTACAATGGAATGGAGAACAACATGGTTCAGGATGTGATCGGTTGTGCGCTCCGAAATTGCACCATGCCATCGCGCAAAGAATCAATGGTCGTTTCCCAGGAGCAATACGACCGCACTTTCCTTCGTTTATTGAATGACCTTTTGTGGCCGGAAGAGGACAAGCGGGAAGCAAGGACGTTGATGTGCGCTATCAATCCTTCTTGTGACATTTCGGATTATCTCGTTCAGGTGTTTCAAAACTGCAAGTTGGTTTACCTGGTGCGCAACGGCATCGAGGTGGTTGCCTCGCGGCAGCGCTTCGCCTCTTTTTCAGAACGCTCTTTTGGCGAGCAATGCGATGTCTGGACCCGCTCTGAAGGCATGCTGAATTGGGGGCGCCAACATCCGGATATCTTCAGGGAATTCCGTTATGAATGGTTGGTGGACGAATCACAGATTTACGGCCGCTTTTCTGAACTATTCGACTGGCTTGGATTGGAGCAGACCGATATTTGCGCGAAACACGTGCTCTCCAACCGGTATCATCCAACACTCGATCCCACGGACACTAAAGTGGTCGAGGCAGATTACGCGACCCAGGATGACGCCGTCCGAAAGAAGATGAGCGACGAGCGCATGGATCGATGGAAATCGTGGCGTCCTGAAGAAATGCAAATTTTCGAGCAAAAATGCGGCCCACTCATGAATGAACTGGGATATGCCTTGCCCTGGAAAACGTAGAGCACGTAGTGGCAGGTTTTCCAACCTGCCAGTTCGAACGACTTTCCAGTTACGCCGCGCTCCGAATTTGTGCAATCTCACCCGTTTAAATCACACCCGCGGGAGAATGCAGGCTCTCGCAAGGCTTGCGAAGCAAATCGATAACCGCTTAAGTTTCTTATTATGTCGAGCAGTTCGCCAGCGGGCGCAATGGATCGCAGTCTAACTTTGTTCCACACACCGCAGCTCTCCTTTATAATTTTTGCGAGCCCTAAATCCGGCACCACCTGGATGCAGCGCCTTTTATCCGCTCACCCAGCGGTTCTGTGCGCTGAATCACGCCCGTTCGGTAATTATTTTCATCCCAATCCCCTTTCGAACCCGCATTTGTCGCTGCAAAAGTATGTGTCCATTCTCAGCACGCATTTTGCGCCCATGGAGAACGCGCTCAAACTGCCGGAAAACAAGTTCGAGAACCGCGTACTGTTCAATTTCATTGACGCGCTTGGGGCCACTGCCCTGGCAGTCGCAAATAAAAAGGTTTACGGAGAGAAACTGACGCCTTTCCGCGGCACTGGACTGGAAGTGGTTGAAACTCTCAGCCTATACAATCCGAATGTGAAGTTTGTAAACCTCACGCGTGACGGTCGTGATGTGATGGTGTCCGGCGCAGCTCAATGGTTGAATCTGCGGGTGAAATCGGCCACGTCCGATTCAGAACGAATGAAGTGGACGGAAGCCCTGGCGCAGCGGTCCATTTATCACGAAGATTTTGAAAACTTTATTTCATTGTGGACCGATGCGGTCGCTGCCGGATTACACGCGCAACAACTCTTCGAGAACTATCTGCCGCTGAAATACGAAACTTTCCTCTCCGATCCCATTCAGGAAGCGCAAAAGTTGCTCGAGTTCCTGGAGGTCGAATCGAGCCCGGAGATCGTTCTATCCTGCGTGCAAGCGGCATCGTTTGAAAAGCTTTCGGGTGGTCGCACTCCGGGGGCTGAGGATCCGAACAGTTTTTTCCGTAAGGGCATTTCCGGCGATTGGAAAAACTGGTTTACTGAAAGTGAAACGCGGACTTTTATAGAACGAGCCGGTCATTTGCTGACACAATCAGGTTACAGTCTCTAATCTACACGCGGCCGTGTTTAACGACCTCCGGCAAGGTCTGCCAGTGAGTCGTCGGCAGTACGCTACTTCCCTCGCCCATTTGCAATCACCTTACTTTTCCGGCGAACACTTTTGCTTTAACTTCTCGCGACATGCGACGCACCATTTTTCATCTTGATATGGATGCGTTCTATGCTGCGATCGAACAGCGCGATAATCCCTCGCTTATCGGCAAACCCGTCATCGTCGGAAGCCCTCCGACTCAACGCGGTGTGGTTTGCGCCGCCAGTTATGAAGCCCGCAAGTTCGGCGTCCGTTCCGCCCTGCCGAGTGTGACCGCTGGACGCCTTTGTCCGAGCGGCGTTTTTATCTATCCGCGCATGAGTTATTACCGGGAAGAGTCGCGCCACATCATGGAGATCCTTTCCCGGAGTGGCGCCCGCCTGGAACCGATGTCCATTGACGAAGCTTACCTGGATGTGACGGAAGTGTTGCCGCCGGCAACATCCATGCTGGAAGAAAGTGCTGCAATCGCGCTGGCGCGGGAATTGAAGGCCCGGATACGGAAGGAGCGAGGTCTCACCGCGACCGTGGGTATCGCACCGAACAAACTTCTCGCC
Source organism: Verrucomicrobiota bacterium (assembly GCA_013820875.1). Taxonomy (GTDB): domain Bacteria; phylum Verrucomicrobiota; class Verrucomicrobiia; order Limisphaerales; family JACDHS01; genus JACDHS01. The sequence goes on from JACDHS010000007.1 coordinate 18,611, forward strand.
AAGCTCGCCAGCGATTTCCAAAAACCAGATGGCCTGACACTGATTCCGGAGCGGGACAAAGTTTTGTTTCTTCGGCCATTGCCGGTCCGGGTCATTCACGGCGTTGGCAAAGTGACGGAAGAAACGCTTATCGCCGCCGGGATCAAGACGATTGGAGACTTGCAGGATTTTGCGGGCGATCTCCGGCCATTTGTCGGCTCCTTCGCCGCTGTCCTCAAGAGATATGCTTTCGGAGAAGATGATCGTCCGCTGGAAACCAACTGGGAGACCAAAAGCATCAGCAGCGAAGAAACGTTCGACCAGGACACAGATGACCGGCGCATTTTGCGAGCGACGTTGCGGCAACAATCTGAAGAGATTGCGACAGAGTTGCGCGATAAAAAACTGGGTGCGCACACCGTCCAGGTGAAAGTTCGTTACAGCGATTTCACAACACTGACGCGACAGGTGACGGTCGAAGAGCCGAGTGCGGAAGCCAGTGAGATTTATCGGCTTGCCTGCTTTCTTCTTGCGCGGGACAGGTTGGTGAATCGTCCACTCCGATTGTTGGGGCTGGGCGTGAGCGGACTGACCGAGCCGGTGTGGCGGCAACTGACTTTTTTCTGAGCCGGGCGGAGGTGATGCCGACGGCACATTGGGGGATTATGTCTCTCGTCACCCTTTGCGTTCAGCGCGGCTTTTTTCTTTCGTGCGGTGATCGCCAAACATGATGGAGATCACCAACCAAAATCCCAATCCGGCGGCAGCCAGAAAGCAGATCATCGCAAACCCCGGATACCCCATCATCTGGAACTCTGTTTCCACCTGCATCAGCAACGCTGCCCCGACGATCAACGATGCCAGTATCAAACCGGTGGTAATGCGATTGGCAACCTTCTGAAATCCATCAATCAGAAAATCGATTTGCGGCACTTTCACGCGCATCTCGAAATCTGAACTGCCAACGGTATCCAGGATCTTGTTCACGCGGTGGGGCAGTCCGCTGACAAAATCTTTAATCTCCAGCACGGATGAAAAGAGGCTTCGTGGAGTAATTTCTTTCTGCAAACGCTCGTTCAGAATAGCGCTCACATGCCGGCGCACAGCCTCTTGGGGACTAAACTTTTCGTCGAGCGCGCGGCCGATCTCATCCAGTTGCAACAAGGCTTTGCCAAGCATTGTTAGTTCAACAGGAACGTACAGCCCGCTTTCCCCCGCAGCTTTTCCGATCTCCAACAATATCCGGCCGACATCGATTTTTTCCAACGTCGTGTCCTGCTGATCCGCAACGATGGAGGCGATGGCGCGACGGAAACCGTCTTCCCGGAAAAACTCCGTCGTCTGGCTCATTTGAATGGCAAGCTCCGCTGCGGTATCCCCCTTGCCGTCGGCGATTGCAATCAAGAGCTTGATCAGTTTCTCCTGCATCTCGGGAGAGATCCGTCCCACCATTCCGAGATCCAGCAACGCAATCTTCTTATCTTCAGTGAGGAAGACGTTTCCGGGATGCGGATCGGCGTGAAAGATACCGTCCACGAGCGTTTGTTTCAGATAGGCCCTGAACAATTCATCAGCGAGGGGGAAGCCCTGTAACTCCGTGCGCTCGAGCGGCGTTATGTCCGGGATCTTTTTCCCGGTGATATAATCCATTGTGAGCACGCCGCGAGAGCAATAGTCCATCACCGGCTGGGGAACAACGATGTTGGGGAATTCCGCGAGGTTCTTACCAATCGTCACCATGCTCGCGGCTTCGCGGCTGTAATCAAGTTCGCGGATGAGAGTCTTCTGGAATTCTTCGAAAATTTTACTGAACTGATAACGACGCGCGACCTTGAAATGTTCGTCCATGAAGGAGGTAATCTCTTCCAGCACTTCCAGGTCTTCTGCAATCTGTTTGCGAATGTCAGGACGCTGAACTTTCACCACGACCGGTTTCCCACTGCGCAATATCGCGCGATGCACCTGGCCGAGAGAGGCGGCGGCAAGCGGTTCAGACTCAAACTCCTTGAACATTTTCGAGATGCGTCCGCCCAACTCGCTACTGATGATCTCTTCGACTTCCGCGTAGGAAAATGGCTTCACCTTGTCCTGCAAACGGGACAACGCGTCCAGGTAGGGTTGTGGCAACAGATCTGCCCGGCTGGAAAGAATCTGCCCCAGTTTAATGAAGGTGGGCCCCATCCTCTCCAGTTCATTCGTCAGTTCCTCGGGCGCTTGCTTCTCGACCGATGGCAAATCCACGGCCAATTCTGCTCGCTTGTTGAACTGCCTGGCTAGATCGGGATTGGCATACTTCCCGAACAGCAGCGCGATTTCTTTGTAGCGTTTGAGATGAGATGGCTTCAGGGAAAGATTCATTGGTTTTCTTTCATCAACTTACCACCGTGCCCGTCGCGCCGCATACGGGGCCCAGACCTAACGCATATCGTGGCCTTGCCTGATGAGAGAAACGGGCAAGTCTGACGTTGAGTAGCAAATGGCTGGGACTAGGTTGCTGCAACAAAGGAGATTCATATGGAGGAAACACGCGCAAACTTTATGTCCGGGGCCGAAGCTGCCTGGGCCAGCACACTCTCGTTTTTGCCCAAACTCGGGATGTTCCTGATTATTCTGATCGTCGGCTATTTCGTCGCCAAATGGCTGGCTAAACTAACCAATATGCTCTTGGAGAAAGTGCATTTCGACAGGGCCGTCGAGCGGGGCGGCATCAAACGGGTTTTGGAGAAAACCAAGTTTGATGCCAGCGACATCATGGCGAAAATCGTGTTCTACGCAGTTTTCCTCCTGGTCCTGCAATTCGCCTTTGGAGTGTTTGGACCCAATCCGGTCAGCGACCTTTTACAAAGAATTATTTTATTTTTACCAACATTGTTTGTCGCGCTGCTGATTGTGGTAATTGCATCGGCGATTGCAAAGGCTGCAAAAGACATCCTTACAATAGCGTTGGGCAACCTGAGTTACGGTCCATTCCTGGCCAAACTAGCCGGAGTCGCCATCGTGACGATCGGTGTTTTTGCCGCCCTGAGTCACTTGGGGATCGCTCCAGCCATCGTCAACGGTTTGTTCTATGCGTTGCTGGCGATCATCGCAGGATCCGCGATCATTGCCATCGGAGGAGGCGGTATCGCGCCCATGAGAGCGCAATGGGAAAAGGCAATGCGCCGCATGGAAACCGAGGCTCCCCGCCTGAAAGGCGAAGCTCAAAAGGTCGGTGAAGTGGCCGGGCAAAAAGCGGAAACCTGGGTGAAATCGGGTGAAGAAAATGCTCCTCGTCCGATCTATACACCAAAACCATAGCCCGGGAGAGTTTCAGGTTTGAAGTTCATTCAAAGTTCGGGCGCATCACGGTGTTGATGCGCCCGCTTTCGTTGGACGCCGGAGATAGGCGTCACACCACTCGCCGAATCTTAAGCCGTCAGAATTTCTCTCCTCTCACTCATTCTTCCCGATTGAATTTGGCCTGTTCTGCCCGTTAAGCTCGCGAGATGGAATTGTTTCACAAGATCTTGAAAGCCGCCGTTGATGGGGGCGCATCCGACATTCATATCAAAGTGGGCACGCCGGTCATTTTCCGCATCAGCCGCCAATTGCTCAGCATCGAGGCGCCAATGCCCACCGAAGAATGGATGAACAATATCGCAGAAAATATTGTGCCCAAACATGTGAAGGTGAAGTTTCAGGAAGATCGCGAAATCGATTTCTCCTACTATGAGGAAGGAGTCGGTCGCTTTCGTACCAATATTTTCCAGCAACGCGGTTCCCTCTGCCTCGCCATGCGCCATGTGAAAACGCAGGTTCCGGACTTCGAGCAACTCGGGCTTCCGCACGTGTTGAAGAAGATCGCTGAGGCGCCGCGCGGAATCGTTCTCGTGGCAGGTTCCACCGGTTCGGGCAAATCCACCACGCTCGCCGCAATGATCGAACATGTGAATGCGAATTCCCGCAAACACATCGTTACGATGGAAGATCCGATTGAATTTGTTTTTGAAGATAACCAATCGATCATTGAACAGCGCGAAGTCGGGTTGGACACAGTCTCCTTTCAGAGCGGGTTGAAGCATGTGTTGCGTCAGGATCCCGACCTGATCATGGTCGGTGAAATGCGTGATTCCGTCAGCTTTGCCGCTGCCATGAGCGCAGCGGACACGGGGCATTTGGTCTTGTCCACGCTCCACACCACCACAGCCGCGCTGTCTGTCATTCGTATTCTGGACTTCTTCAAAGCGGATGAGCGCGAGCAGGTGCGACGTCAATTGGCAGGCACGCTGCGTTCCGTCATCTGCCAGCGAATGGTGCCCACTTTGGACGGCAGCATGACGCCAGCGATTGAAATCATGATCAACACTTCAACGGTGCGCAAATTGATCGAAGAAAATCGTCTCGATAAATTGTCGGCTGCAATTGAAACCGGGCAGGACGACGGCATGCAGAATTTTAACCAGGCCCTGCTCAAGTTGGTGCAGGAAGGTCGCATCTCGAAGGAAGAAGCCCTACTGAAAGCGACCAACGCCCAGGCACTCGAAATGAATTTCCAAGGGATTTTCCTCACCGAAGGAAAACGTATTCTGGGTTAACCCGTCATTTGCACTCCCCCCGTAAAGCCGCGAAGCAATTCGCGGCTTTTCTTGTTTATCCGCCGTCTGGTCAGCCTCCCATGTAACAATGCACCCATTCAACCATGTAACGAAATCTCCTTCGTCCATTTCCTCGCCAGCCAGAGCGGAAAAACGCCAACGATACCAAATGCGCAATCAATCAGTCTCCAGGGGATTGGAATTCCGCGAACCTCGCCAAAAATAAAGGCCCATGGAATGATCATGGCACAGGCAATCATTCCAAACTCGAACAGCCAGATATTCCGCACCGGATCGCGAAGCGCGCCAATGAATGCCACCGCGATCACAATGTGACCGAATGCCAGCCAATCGAATCCGTAAGCAATGAACGGGTAGGCAGCGTTCGTGTCTTTCAATGCATCACGCACAATCAACAGCCACCTCGCCAAACCCGATTCCGCTTGTTCCGGTGTTAAATGAGCGATGCCGAAAATTTTCGTCAACAGTTCCATTTCCCACTCAAGCGGAATGGCAGTTATCCCGCTAATCACCAGGCCGAATATAAAAAACCACGTCAGCCATTTGACGCGTCTTCGCAAGATCAGTTCACGGTTCATAAGTAATTAAATGGCAGTGGGGAGAAGCCCCCTACGCGGTGCGGGGGCGGGGTGAGGGAGAGTCTCAGGGCTTTTATTGAACGTGAATTTCACCGAAAACAGAGACACCGTCTCGCCCTCGTTTAACTCCAGTTTTATGCCCCTGCCTCTTGAACCATTTGGCGCAAGCTGGTCTTCAGTATTTTGCCAGTCGCGTTGCGGGGCAGGGCCGGGAGTGCGGTTACCCGCTTGGGGATTTTGTAGTCGGCAAGTTTTTCGCGGAGAAACTGCAGGAGCGCTTTTTCGTCGAGAGTGGTTCCTTCGTTCATGGAAACGAACGCGATAGGCAGTTCCCCACGGCGCGCATCTGGCACGCCGATCACGGCGGCTTCTTTCACTCCGGGAAATTGATAGATGCGCTCTTCGATCTCGCGTGGGTAAACATTGATGCCGTTCACCAGCAACATGTCTTTCTTACGATCGGTGATGTAAAAATAACCTTCTTCATCCTGGTGCCCGACATCGCCGGTCAGCAACCAGCCGTCACGAATAGATTTCTCTGTTTCCTCAGGTTTATTCCAGTAACCCTGCATCACGTTACCGCCGCGCACGCAAATTTCTCCAGTCTCGCCTGCCCCCAAAAGAGCTCCGGCATCATCCTGGACAGTCACTTCCACTCCGGCAATCGGTTTGCCGATCGATCCCGGCTTCTGCTTCTCAAGCGGGTTAAAGGTGACCACCGGGCTGGCTTCGCTCAAGCCATAACCTTCAACGAGCGGAAAAGGAAATTTCGCCGTGAACTCCTTCAATATCTCCCCCGGCAACGGCGCACCGCCACTGATGCACAGCCGCAATGGTATTTGCGGTGGAACACTTGGGTGCATCAACGTTCGAAAAAATTGTGGCACGGCAGGAAGAATCGTCGCCTGCCGTTTCACCACTTCTTCAATAATGTTTTTCGGCGGGTGCAACGATTTGATCAGGACAATGGAACCACCCACGCAGAACGGCAGAAGTATCCCCACCGTCAGCATGAAGCTGTGGAACATCGGCAACACAACCACAAAACGATCATCGCCCACCGCTTTCAGCACCTGGCGGCAACTGTTCACGTTGTGCAAAAGATTGCCATGCGTGAGCATCGCACCTTTCGGACGTCCGGTTGTGCCGGAGGTATAAATGATCACCGCCAGATCGCTCTCCGTGCGGGCACTGCCCGAAGCGGCTGGAACAGCGGGCGCATTGCTCATATCCACTCCGATCGGGTTTTCGGAACTGGAAGTGATCTCTTCGATTTTGAGAAACACTGTGTCGGGTAGGAGGGCTTTTAATTTTTCACACGCTTCTGCCATGGATTCATCGGTGATCACCAGCTTGATCCCGGCATCGGAAAGAATATAAGCGACCTCATCGGGTTTGAGGAAATTGTTGATTGGCGCAACAACCCCGTCTGCTTCCCAGACCCCGAACAAACTCGGAATGAATTGCGGACAATTCTTTAACCAAAGTCCAATGGTGGCGCCGGGCTTCACTCCTAATACCTTGAGACGTTCCCCCACCCAGGTGGTTTGAGCCCAGAGTTGGCCATAGCTGTATTGTTCGTCACCCCAAAAAACAGCAGGCTTGTTTAAGTCATTGGTAGCCGCCCTTGCAAATGCTTCCGCCAGATTCATTTTCAAAACATAGAAAGCAAATTGAATTTCTCAATGCTCGATTTCCATTAAATCATGAATTTCCACAAAAAAGGATCGAGCGGAATTCGACCGCGAAGAAGGTGAAAAAGCATCCTGCACTCGCCCATCGGTTAAGAATTTTTTACCGGTTTTCTGTGAAGAACTGGTTTGAGATATTGGCCGGTGTAAGATTTTGCGCATCGGACAATTTCCTCCGGTGACCCTTGCGCGATGATTTCTCCTCCTCCGCCGCCCGCTTCAGGTCCGAGATCAATCACCCAATCAGCTTCCGCGATAAGATCAAGGTTATGCTCGATGACGATGACGGAATGTCCGGCATCCACAAGGCGTTGAATGACCTCCACCAAACGCCGCACATCGGCCATGTGCAGCCCGATTGTCGGCTCTTCCAGGATGAATAGTGCTGATTTCTCCTTCTTGATGGGCAGGCCGAGTTCCGCTTGCTGCGCCTGCGCCCTGGTTTTTAGCTTCTGGTCAGATGCTGGATTCTTCAGGCCGCTAAGCAAATGCGTGACGAGCTTGATCCGTTGCGCTTCACCGCCGCTGAGCGTCGGGCTGGTCTGGCCAAGTTTCAGATAATCAAGGCCAGTATCGCGCAACGCCTCCAGCGGACGACGAATCTTTTGAAATGCACCGAAGAACTCCAGCGCTTCCGCGATGCTGAGTTCCAGGACTTGCGCGATGTTCTTGCCCGCGAATTCGATATCGAGGGTTTCGAGGTTGAAGCGGCAACCTTCGCATACTTCACACCGCACAAAGGACGGCGGCAGGAAATTCATCTCCAGTTTGATCGTGCCGGCGCCCTGGCATTCCGGGCAACGCCCCTGCACGCTGTTGAAAGAGAAGCGACTTGCTGAATAACCGCGCAAGCGCGCTTCCGGAAGTTGCGCGAACAGGTTGCGAATCTCGTCGAAGAAACCAACGTAAGTCGCTGGAATTGACCGAGGCGTCCGGCCAATCGGCGCCTGGTCCACTTCGTAAATGGCAGAAATCAGATCGTCCCCTTTTGTGATTTTCCCGAACTCGCGATCCCCTGATGTATCGCCTTTCAGTTTCGCTCGGAGCACCGGAAGCAGACAGTCATGAATCAACGTGCTCTTGCCCGAACCGCTCACGCCGGACACCGCCACAAACCGGTTCAACGGAATTTCTACGGTCACATTCTTAAGGTTGTGCAGTGACGCTTTATTCAAAACCAGCCGGGCAGATTTTTTTTCGACAGGACGCCGTGTGCCGCGATGCGGGAAACGCTTGTGCTCGCGCAGACACTGACCGGTGATTGAGTTTTTGTTCCGCTTCAGCTCAGACAAAGTTCCCGCTGCCATTACTTCGCCGCCATGAACGCCTGCGCCCGGCCCCAGATCGATCACGTAATCTGCGCGTCGCATCGTTTCTTCGTCATGCTCCACAACGACGAGCGAGTTCCCCCGCTTCTTCAGGAGGTCGAGCGCGTGTAGCAGATGCTCATTGTCGCGGGCATGCAAACCGATGGTTGGCTCATCGAGGATATAAAGGACACCGGTGAGGTTGGATCCAAGTTGTGCGGCGAGCCGAATGCGTTGCGCTTCACCACCCGACAAAGTGGTCGCACTGCGGCCGAGTTGCAAATAGCCAAGCCCGACTTCACGAAGAAATTTCAGCCGCTCATGAATCTCCGGCAAAATATCGCGCGCAATTTCCGCTTCGCGACCTTGGATTTTCAATTCAGCAAAAAATGAAATTACGTCATCCACGGCGGCGTTGCCGATGTCAACAATGGTAGGACAGGCGCTTTTAGTGGAAGGAAACAGGCGAGACGCCTGTTCTACTCTAAGGCGCACCGCACGCGCGATCGGGTTTAGGCGGGTGCCGTTGCATTCCGGGCAAAGCTCGCGTTTGCCTTCCTGCCAGCCGAACCATGATTCTTCGATGGCATCCGCGCGCGCGCCGCGGTCCACCTCCGGCAGATAAAAAAGCTCACCAAACCCGCGACAATTTCCGCACCAGCCTTGCGAGGAATTGTAGCTAAAGTTTTTCGGGTCGAGCACTGCGAAAGAATCACCGCACCTCGGACAAGCGCGATGCGTGGAATGAACAGACGTTTTACCATCCTTGCCGAGTGCGTAAAGCGTGCCGTTACCGAGGCGCAACGTTTCATCAATCAGTTGCTGCGGAGATTTCTCCCATGCCCTGGCTCGTTTCGCGAGCACGCCAGTGACGATTTCCACATCGTGTTCCTTGAACCGATCAAGCCGAAACGGTTCGCTCGTCGAATACATTTTCCCATCGGCGCGGAGTTGTTCGTAATCGTGCTTGGCAGCCCATTGCGCCACATCGCTGTGAAAACCTTTCCGATTTTTCACAACCGGAGCGAGCAGGGACAAGTTTCCGCGACGTTTCACTTCCTCCTGAAGTTTGCGTCCGATCTCATCACGCGTTTGCGCTTGAACCGCCAGGTCGCATTTCGGGCAGAACTGCGTTCCGAGCCGGGCATAGAGCAGTCGCAGGAAATGATATACCTCGGTCACTGTGGCAACGGTGCTTTTGCCGCCGCCGCGGGAAACCCGTTGTTCAATGCTCACCGTCGGCGGAATGCCGGTGATGAGATCCACATCCGGGCGGGCCATTTGCTCAACGAACTGGCGGGCATAGACGTTCATGGAATCCAAAAACCGGCGTTGCCCTTCCGAGAAGAGAAGGTCAAATGCCAGCGTGCTTTTTCCCGAACCGCTCACGCCGGTAATGACGACAAACTTCCCTCGCGGAATCTGCAGGGAAAGGTTTTTCAGATTGTGTTCACGCGCGCCAATAATGGAAATGGCGTCACTGACAGCGAACTCTGTTTTGTCGTCCAACATCTGAAATGTTTAGCACGACTTTCGGGCGGGGGCTAATTGGGTTTAAAGTTTAAGGTTTGAAGTTCAAGGTTGGGAGAAAGATTTAACGTGCTGTCGATCTTGCTGGCAGCGCTTGCCTTCTCCCTCTCTCTTTCCGAAGTTCAAGGTTGGGAACGCCACCCTTAACTTTGAACTTTGAACCTTAAACTTTGAACTAAACTGCCACAAACAACCGGCTTGATGCATGAAGCTCAAGCCGGTTGCGAGTCGTTCTTGATCGTGTCGTTATATTCGTCCCAGCAGAACCAGAATGAGTAAGATCAACAGGATCAATCCGACAATGCCACTCGGCCCGTATCCCCAACCGGCGCTGTAGCCCCAGGTGGGAACCACGGCCAGGAGCAGCAAAACCATTAGGATTATCAGAATTGTTCCGAGGGTCATAATAGCCTCACTTTCTTACAGTCTGTCAGTTATCGGTCATCGATTTTAATTTCGGCCCCATTGGGGGTGCGTTGCGCATCGATATCCACATCTACCCCGTTTCTCCTGATTGCTTCGCCTCCCGCGGCTTCATCCATTTTGATCATGATGTCGTTCTTGACGAACTGAACACCATCGGCTGCCCGGGCGAGTTCTTCCGCGCGTTGTTTTTGATCCGGACTATCCACGAATCCGGTCAATTGAACTGTCCCCCTGAAAGTATCCACCTTCACGTCCATGCCTGACACGTCAGGGTCGGCGAGTAACTTACTCTTGACGCGCGCTGTTGTCCCAGCGTCGTCAAAGGTCTGACCTGTGCTTCGGCTGTAACGATCACCAGCGCAACCCGTGGAGAAAGTCACCAGGGAAACTGCCGCAATCATACAGGCGAACAAACCGCATTGTTTGATGAATTTTTTCATAATACGTTTTACTTTCGCTACAAACGTAAGTGGTGGGAAAGGTCCGTTCAATTGGTGCAAGACCCTGTTTCCAGTTGCCCGAGTTTTGCTCAACCGTGGATAGGAAAACTTCCTGAATGGCAGGGGATAGCAGCGCCAGCAATGTGCTGTCAGCGTCGTAGCTCGGACTTTCCGGTCTGCTGCACCGATTGCGACTCGCCGCGCTGTGGTCAGGAAAGCACCTGGCGTAGCGCACGCCCAGTATGGCTCCCTTCCTGGAGCAACACCTCTTCCGGGGTGCCGACCGCGACGATTTCGCCACCGCGATCCCCAGCCTCCGGCCCGAGGTCGATCAGCCAATCCGCACATTTGATGAGTTCAAGATTGTGTTCGATGACCACGACAGAATTCCCGGCTTCGACGAGTTTATGGAACGCTGCCGTGAGCACGCGAACATCGTCGAAATGCAAACCGGTTGTGGGTTCATCAAAGAAAAACATTGTTGGTTTGCCGGAGCTTTGCTGACGACCGAACTCGGCCAGGTGACTGACCAACTTTAACCGCTGACTTTCCCCGCCTGACAACGTGTTGATCGGTTGGCCCAGCCGCAGATAGCCCAGTCCAACTTCCTGCAACAGTTGCAGCGCACGAATGGCGTGTTGCGCGTGACGGCTTTGCGTGAGGCTTTGCAGAAAATGAATCACCTGGTCGGCACTCGCCTCCAGCAGATCGGCAATGTTCCATTGCACACTTTCCATTCGGGAATTTCGGAGCGACGAACCGGGCACGCTACCGTCCACCTTGATTTCGAGAATGTGCGAGCGATAACGGCGCCCGTCGCAATCCGGGCAACGAATAAAAACATCGCTGAGAAATTGCATCTCGATTTTCTCGAAGCCAGCACCGCGACAACGCTCGCATTGGCCCTGGCTGGAATTGAAACTGAACGCACTGGCATTCAACCCACGTTGTTTGGCGACTTCTGTCTGTGCAAATATCTCGCGAATATCATCAAAGGCCCCGATGTACACCGCCGGATTGGAACGAGGCGTCCGGCCAATCGCTGTTTGATCCACCAACAGGACGCGCCCGATGCTTTCGAAGCCGCGCAGATCCACTTCGGAATGCGGAGCGCGAAGCGCGGACTTTTCGTCGCCGTCATTCGCGGAATCATCCTCCGTCGTTTCAATCTCTGACGGAGCTTGCGCGTTTATCCTTTCTTCCAATGCAGGCAGGAGCACATCCCGCACAAGCGTGGATTTGCCCGAGCCGCTCACACCCGTGATGCAGACAAATCGGCCAAGAGGAATTTCGACGGTGACATTACACAGGTTATGCGCCGTTGCACCGGTGATCTTTAAGGCAGGACAGGCATCCTGCCTGTCCCTCGGAGCTGATGCATCGCGAGAAACTAAAGAGCGGTTGTCCACGTTTCTTGCGCTTCGAGCTCTTTTGCCATTCTGGGAGAGGCAGGATGCCTGTCCTGCTTTACGGCGTTCCGGCACTTCTATCGCCTTGCGACCGCTTAAGTATTCACCCGTAAGCGAACCTTTCGCTTTAAGAATGTCACGGTAGCGTCCCTGGAAAACAATCTGTCCCCCGGTTTCGCCATGGCCCGGGCCGAGATCAATTATCTCATCCGCAGCCCGCATCACATTCGCTTCGTGTTCAACGACCACCACGGTATTTCCGACATCGCGCAGGCGTTGCAGAATTTCAATCAGCCGATCGGTATCACGCGGATGCAATCCGACACTTGGCTCATCCAGGACAAACAACGTATTCACCAGGCCCGAACCAAGACAGGTGGTTAGGCTGACACGTTCGGTTTCGCCCCCGGAAAGCGTGCGGGTCGGTCGATCCAGGGTTAGATAACCCAGTCCGACTTCGTTCATGAACGAAAGTCGCGCCCGCACTTCATGCAATGCCAGCGTTAAAGGATCGGACGTCCTGGTGTGCTTGCGTCCAGCCGCCAGCGATTCGATAAACTGCAACGAATCGCGCAGGGAAAGCTGGTAGAAATCGGAGAGAGATAACTTCGCTGGTCGCCTTTTCCCGGAAGACTCAGAGAGGCGGGGTGTCTCTACTACTTTGTAGAGCAACGTGTCTGGTTGGAAACGCGCCCCGTGGCAATCGTCGCAGGGGCGGTAACTTCGGTAACGCGAGAGCAACACGCGCACATGCATTTTGTAGGATTTGGATTCCAGCCAGCGGAAATAACCTTTGATCCCGTACCAGGCTTTCGGCCACTGATGATTGTCATCCATGCCGTAGTTCGGTTCGCCGTTGATGACCCAGTCCTGGAATTCGTTCGGCAGATCGCGAAACGGAACATTGGTGGGGATATGACGTTTGCGACAGAATTTCATCATGTCATCCTGACACTCGGCGCTTTGACCGGTTTGCCACGGCTTCACCACTCCGCCCGCTAATGTTTTCGAACGATCCGGTATCGCCAGGTTGTAATCAATGGTGATGACCCGTCCGAACCCGCGACAGGTCGGACAAGCGCCGAGCGGATGATTGAAACTGAACAAAGCGGGAACCGGCTCGCGATAATCAATGTCGCACTCCGCACAATGCAAGCGGTTGGAAAATGTTTGCGTGCGGGTTCCAGCTTTCGAGTGGCCGGCCTCCGAAAAATGTAAAGTGAGTTTCCCTTTTCCGAAATGATAGGCCTGTTCGCACGCTTCAATAAAACGATGCCTATTGGTCGGCGCGATTTTAATACGATCCTGAACGACCGTCAGCACAACAGCTTTCAATGCGGAAAGTTGAGCCGTCGCCTCTTCCAGACGTTTGATTTCACCCTCCACCAGCAACCGTTGGTAACCTTGCTTTGCCACCAGGTTAAGCGTTTCGGTGAGCGGCAGCTTTTCGGACAGCGGCAGTTTGAACGTGATAAGAATTTCGGAATGCGCGGCGGAGTTTGGCGCTCCGCCCTGGCTCACCGTTTCCCAAATCTTCTGTGGCGAATCTTTTGTCACAGGCCTGCCGCATTTTCGGCAATGCAATTGTGCCAGGTGCGCCCAGAGCACTTTTGCGTAATCGCAAATCTCCGTCATCGTTCCGACAGTGGAGCGAGTCGTTTTGACGGCGTTCCGCTGTTCGATGGCGATGGCCGGTGGAATTCCCTCAATGCTATCGACCTGTGGCTTGTCCATCCGATCGAAAAACTGGCGGGTGTAAGGCGAGAACGTTTCAATGTAGCGACGTTGCCCCTCCGCAAACAAGACATCGAACGCCAGCGAACTCTTCCCTGAACCGCTCAAACCAGTGATCACCACCAGTTTTCCAATCGGCAGGTCGAGATCGAAATTCTTGAGATTATTATGCCGCACACCACGGAGGCGAATAAACTTTGGCGCGGACTTCTTTTGCATGCGGGCGAAACCTAATTGCAATGCAGCAGGAGTTCAAATTGCAGAGATATTCTTCAACTGATCAGCAGTAACCGCGGTGCCTGGCCGGGAACGGTTTCGGGAGCGCGATGAATGCATGGCGGAACCGGACTGCCGGGATAATCCACGGCGATACGCCAGAGGTTGCCCAGACCCAATGAAAAAGGCCGCGCTCCCGGGGCGGCGGCATAGTGGAGGTCGTAGCAGTTTTCATTCAGAAATTCGAGGAAGCCGTCGTCATCATTCCCTCCGAAGAGCTTGAGGAGTTCAGCGCGGGTTTTGGGAATGTCCACGCGCCGTTGCGCCTCGTCGTTGCGCAAGCCTTCGCTCGCCGGCCCGTGGTAAGTGCAAAGATAAGTATCGGTTTCCACCGTGGCGCTGTCTGCATGGAAGGAGAAGACGTCCGTGACCACGGGCCCTGGATTCTCGTCGCGCGGATAGCCGTTGATGCAGTTGAGGACGGGGTCAAGGTGGAGTTCCCGGAGCAACCGCTGGTCTTCGATAAGAATTTCAATGGCGGCTCTGCCCGCTGCGCTCACCGGGAGCGTATGGAGTTGTGCGTCGTCGAGGGTGGTTATCCCTTCGCCGCCGCCAAGCTGTTCCACGACTTCGCTAAAGTTGCCAGGCAAGGTGCGCTCCCAGCAGAGGGCATTGATGCCGTCGCCAAAAGGCGTCGTGACAAGTTCATGAAAACTTTTCACCAGCTTGATGCGGGTGTAGCCGGGAGGCAGAGTGAAAGGAGTCATGCGCATGTAAAAAGGACAGGTAAACTAAAGTGCCTGGTATTTACATCAAGTGAGATTCCCGCTCGGTTTGGTTTCCCGTAATTTGTGTTAATAACCACGGACTTCGGATTGATTCCCGCCAGACCGCTTCCTACATCCCCTGAGCGACGCCCAGGCAAACCGCAAATCCGATAGTGTGAGAGGGGTGGCGGGCGCAATCCCGTCACTCCGGACCGGATCGTGGGCAGGCGTTGCTCATGTCTGCAGGAAAGTAAAATGCGCGCGCCCTGAAAACCGCTCCACATTCGCTCTCGACAGTCCATTTCGTAAATGGCTTACTCTTGCATAGGCATGCTGCATAATTATTCAGACGAACAGTTGCGACTTGCAGCACGCCTTTATTATTTGGATGGACTGCCGCAGGCGGAGGTCGCCAGGTTTACCAACGTTTCTCAGGCAAAAGTTTCCCGGTTGCTCTCCCTGGCGCGGGAGCGCGGCATTGTGCGGATCACGGTGGAGGATTACCAACCACGCAACGTTTCCCTGGAGAAAGAACTCAAAAAAGGGTTTTGCCTCTCCACGGTGGCGGTCATCAAAACGGCGGAAGACTTGTCTCTCGAAGACCTGCGCCGCGCTGTCGGCCATTTCGCCGGATCATTTATTGATTCAATGATTGAGGCGCATAGCACAGTCACTATTTCCGGCGGCAGAACGATGCGCGAACTGGTCCAATCGCTGCCTCAAGCCCCAGCCAGGCAGCTAACGGTGGTGCAAGCAATGGGCAGCGTGGATTCCAGTGTTAGTCCTGTGGATTCTCTCGAACTTGGTCGCACTCTCGCTCACCGCTTCGGCGGCACCTTTCTGACGATCAACACGCCCGCGTTTGTTCCTGACAAAAAAACCCGCGACGCCTTTCTCCAGCTCGAACAAATCCAGAATGTGCGAAGGCGTCTCAGTAAGGTGGACGTAGCGCTCGTGGGGATCGGCACCTTGCAGAATTCTGTCTTTGCAGAGCGCGGCGTGCTCGGACGCAAAGATGTCGCTGACCTGAAAGCCGCAGGGGCAGTCGGCGAGATGTGCGGACGTTTCTTCGATGCCAACGGCAGGGAATGCGACACTCAATGGCGCGACCGCGTCATCAGCATCGAACTGGAGCAACTTAGAAAAATTCCGCAGGTGGTCGGGGTCATTGCCGGAAGCGATCGGTGCGATGCCATTCGCGCTGCGGTGAAAGGAAAGCTTTTGAAGTCGCTGGTGATTGATGAAGCGGGAGCGCGGGCTTTACTTGGAAAAACAATTTAACCACGGATGAACACGGATAGACACCGATGAAAAATATGAAAATTCAATTTCTCACCTTGCTTCTTGGCCTGACTTCGCTGCTGGCTGTCGCTGAAGAAAAGGCAGTTTCGGCAAAAGCGAAAGCCAACTGGAACGTGACCAAACACATTCCCTTCGAACAATTCATCCTGCAAAGCCACCGCGGGGCTGGAGTGCTTGCGCCGGAGAACACCATCGAAGCATTTGAACTGGGCTGGAAGCTTGGGACCTATCCGGAGGCTGACATTCGCACCACCAAGGATGGGGTGATCGTCGCGTTTCACGATGCGAACTTTAGTCGTGTCGTCAAAGGAGCCAGCGAGGAATTGAAAAAGAAAGGGGTTCAGGATCTAACTTTCGCCGAATTAGGCAAAATCGATGTCGGTTCCTGGCATGGCGACGATTTTGAAGGGCGTCGCGTCTCAAGAATTTCCGAGATATTCGAGCTCATGCGTGGCAAACCGGACCGCCATCTTTACCTCGACATCAAAAATGTGGACCTGCGCAAGCTTGCCGATGAAGCCAAAGCCGGTGGCGTGGCAAAGCAGGTTATCCTCGCCAGCCGCCACCCGGAAATCATTCGGGAATGGAAATCGTACCTCCCCGAATCTGACACACTCCTCTGGATGAGCGGCGATGAAAAGACCCGTCGCGAACGGCTCGAGAAATTGAAGCAGGAAAACTTCGACGGCATCACCCAGGTGCAAATCCACATTCACCTGAACAAAAACAAGAACAGCGCCGATCCGTTCACACCCTCGAATGCGTTCATCATCGAAACCGGCGAAGAACTGCGCCGGCGCAACATTCTTTACCAGGCGCTGCCTTATACGGACGACCTGACTGTTTACGCCAAGCTGCTTGATCTGGGACTTGGCTCATTTTCCACCGATTATCCCGATGCGACCATGCGCGAGATAAAGGCTTATTACGAAAAACACGGCAGGAAAATGCAGCAGGGAAAATAGATATGAGTTGCACGAATTTTCACAACGCGACAAAGCCGCAATTAGCGGAGCGCGGCTGTGTCCGAAGGATCAGCCGCAGCAGCCAGGGATGGAATCGTAAGCGTACGAATTTCCAGATCGCTCGAACCATCTCACACCGTTTCCGATTTTGTGTTCTTTCGCGGCTAAATAAAAAATGAATTTTCCCACCCGCAAATTATCCCTGGCTGAAGCGCTGCAATCCGCTCGTGAAACGCGCGCTTTGGATATCGGAAAAAATATTCTCGGCAACACGCCGGAACTTTTTCGGCAATATTTTCCCGGCGAAACGGCAGTCATCGTCGCGGATGAACACACCATGCCGATTGCGGGTTCAACTGTGGCAACTGCTTTGCAAAATGCCGGACAAAAATGTGAAGCGCCGTTTGTCTTCACAGATCCCGATCTTTACGCGGAATACAGTTACGTCACTCAACTGGAAGAGTCGTTGCGCAAACACGATGCGATTCCTATCGCGATTGGTTCAGGTGCAATCAATGACATCACCAAACTTGCCGCACACAACCTGGGACGGCCTTACATGTGTGTCGCAACTGCGGCTTCGATGGACGGTTACACGGCGTTCGGCGCGTCCATTACATACAAAGGTTCCAAGCAAACGTTCAACTGTCCCGCGCCGGTCGCAGTGCTTGCTGACATCGAAATCATTCGTAACGCCCCACCGCAAATGACCGCCTCCGGCTATGCGGATCTCCTCGCGAAAATGACGGCCGGTGCGGATTGGATGCTGGCAGAGGCACTGGGCATTGAACCGATTGATGAACAAGCCTGGAACATCGTGCAAGGGGGATTGCGAGACGCCTTGTCTGATCCTGCTGGTGTTCGCGAACGGGATGAACGCGCCATTGAGCAGTTGACGGAAGGATTGATGCTCGGCGGCTTTGCGATGCAATGGGCAAAGTCGAGTCGTCCCGCCAGCGGTGCGGAACATCAGTTCAGTCACCTGTGGGATATGCAGGACCACACCCACAATGGCTATCCACCTTCGCATGGTTGCAAAGTCGCCATCGGTTCGCTCGCCGTTTCCGCGCTTTACGAACATCTTCTGCAGCTACCGATTGAAACTCTCGACGTGGAAAAATGCTGCGCCGCCTGGCCGGAACTCTGTGAACTCGAAAAACGGATTCAGGAAATCTTCGCATCCTACAGTTTCATTGAGAAAGCCATCGAAGAAACACGCGCCAAATATATTTCGAGAGAAGGACTGCGAACCCAATTGGAACAACTCCGGATCACGTGGCCAAAATTGAAGTGTGATTTGCGGACGCAATTGCTTCCGTTCGCTGAGTTGAAACAAATGTTGGCAGCCGCAGGTGCGCCGACGGAACCAGAACAGATCGGTATTTCCCGAGAGCGTCTCCGCGACAGTTTCGAGCAAGCCTATTACATTCGTCGCCGTTTCACTGTTCTGGATTTCGCGATGAGAGCCAACCTGCTCCCGGACAATTTGGAAGCGTTGTTCGGCGACGACGGTATCTGGCCAAATGATAAATAAAAATTATGGAACCTCGCATTAGCTTCATCACGCTAGGCGTTTCTGATTTGAAACGTGCCACTGCTTTTTATGCCGACGTCCTGCACCTGCCGGTTAAGCAGGAGTTGGCAGACGTCGTTTTTTTTGAAATGGGTAAAACCTGGCTCGCCCTCTACCCACGCGAGTTGCTCGCGGCGGATGCGGGCGTCCCCTCCGCTGGCTCGGGCTTCCCGGGTTTCGCGCTCGCCCATAATGTCAGCACCGAACAAGGCGTGGATGAACTACTTCATGAAGTGGAGGCAGGCGGCGGCCGTATTGTGAAACCGGCAAAGAAAGCAGATTGGGGTGGGCGCTCCGGTTACTTCGCTGATCCGGATGGCTTCCTCTGGGAAGTCGCCTGGAATCCCAACTTCCCACACGCCTAAAGTAATGCTGCAAACGCCACAAACGGAACAGCCGGCCAGCCATGCAAGCAAAAGCGGTTGGCTAAATATTTTTAAACCCGCACCCGCCGCACCGCCAATCGTCGCGAGCGATGCAGAATTGAAAGCGCATTTCCGCTACTGGCAGAACCGCGTTCTCGTTACTTCGCTGATTGGCTACGCACTGTTTTATTTCGTGCGCAAGAATCTCAGCATGGCGATGCCGTTGATGGAAAAGGACCTCGGGATCAGCAAATCCGATCTCGGACTGTTTCTCACTTTGCACGGACTGCTCTACGGCGTTTCCAAGTTCGTCAACGGTTACCTGGGAGACCGCTCGAATGCCCGCACCTTCATGGTGTTTGGGCTGGTCCTCTCCGCCTTGTGCAACGTTGCTTTCGGCTTTAGCTCCGCCGTCTTTGCCTTCGGCATTTTTTGGATGTTAAACGGTTGGTTCCAGGGAATGGGATTCCCGCCGTGTGCCCGGTTAATGACCCACTGGTTTCCGCCGAAAGAACTCGCAACAAAAATGTCTATCTGGAACACATCACACTCGATCGGCGCCGGGTTGGTGCTTGTGCTCTGCGGTTACCTGGTCGCCTTCGGTTGGCGCTGGTGCTTGTTCGGGCCAGCGATCATTGCCTTTGTGGGTGCAATATTTCTCTGGTTCACCTTACGCGACACCCCGCGCTCCGTTGGCTTGCCTGAGTTGACCGAAACTGAATCAAGCCAAAGCGCCACCGAAAGTTCAGCAGAATTCAAAGCATTCGTCCGCAAACAGGTTTTCGGAAATCCCTACATCTGGCTGCTCGCCATCGCCAATTTCTTCGTTTACACGATGCGTTACGCCATTCTCGATTGGGGTCCGACGTTGCTCGGTGAATGGAAAGGTGTTTCGATTCAACACGCCGGATGGATGGTCGCGGCGTTTGAAGTTTCCGGTGTCGCCGGCATGTTGGTGGCTGGATGGCTCACCGATAAAGTATTCGGCGGACGCGGTGCCCGCATGTGTGTCATTTGTATGATCATGGCTACCCTCTCGCTGTTCCTTTTCTGGCAGTGGCCGAGCAACCATTGGCTTCTGAACACCACGCTACTCGGTGCGGCGGGATTCTTTATCTATGGACCGCAGGCGCTCGTCGGAATTGCGGTCGCCAACCTCGCTACCAAGAAGGCTGCAGCAACCGCTGTCGGTTTCACCGGACTGTTCGGTTACGCCAGCACGATCCTCTCGGGCGTCGGCCTCGGTGCACTCGTCGAGAGAAGCGGCTGGGACGCTGGCTTCCTTGGCATCATGTGCATTGCTGTGATTGGAACAGCTTTGTTTGCCCTCGCCTGGCGTGCGAAGGCACATGGTTATTCGGCGCATTAAAACCTGTCTGAAATGGGTGGACGGGCTCCTAGCCCGTTGTCGGTGGCGACCCTGCCACCGACTCTTCGGCTGTTCAACACGCACCAATCCTGTATTACTCTCTCTGACCTCGGCAGCTATAGAGTAGCCCGTTCCACCCATTTTCAGTCAGGCTCTTAACAATGGCCGGGAAATAGCTTGCCCAAGTAGCGTTTGCCTTTCCAACATCGCAGACTCGGAAGAGCAGTCGCTGCTTTCCGCAAATATGTTTTCCACCATTCGCAAATGGGCTGAGTTCGTAAAACTGTCACACACAGTGTTTGCGCTGCCGTTTGCATTGGCGGCGATGGTCGTGGCAGCGCGCGATACTCGGGGCTGGCCAGGGTGGCGAACGTTTGGGCTTATCCTGATCGCAATGGTTTGTGCGCGCACTTGCGCCATGGCGTTCAACCGGATTGTGGATCGAAAATTCGACGCGGCAAATCCGCGGACTGCGATGCGTCACTTGCCAGCAGGCCAGATTTCATTGGCGAGCGCGTGGACACTTTGTTTGCTCAGTGCAGGCGGGTTGATTGCGGCGGCGTATCTTCTGAATCCGATCTGCTTTTACCTGTCACCGGTGGCGCTCTTCTTCGTTTGCTTCTATTCGTTGACCAAACGTTTCACCGATTTCACACATGTCTTCCTCGGCATTGCGCTGGCGCTCGCACCGATCGGGGCCTGGCTGGCGGTGCAGGGTGAGATTAACTTTTTTCCGAGAGTGGATGGCGTGCTTTCCTTGAAACACAGTTTCTTTTTGCCACTTCTCCTGGCTTTGGCCGTTGTGTTCTGGCTGATCGGCTTCGATATCATCTACGCAATCCAGGATTACGAATTCGATAAATCGCATGGGTTGCACTCACTCGTAGTGCGCTGGGGTGTCAGCAATGCGCTCGCTTCCGCCTTCCTTTCCCACATGCTGATGGTGATGGTGCTGGTTGTCTTCGGTCTGCTCAGCCGGTTCAAATTCGCATTTCTTATTGGAATAGCCATCATCGCTCTCTTGCTACTCATCGAACATTTCCTCGCGCGTCGCCGCAGTTTGAACTGGGTGCAAAATGCATTCTTCCGATTGAACGCTCTTGTCAGCGCACTCTTTCTCCTCGTGACCGCGATCGAAGTGGTGTTCCCGTTTTTCCGGATCAAGTAATCTCGCCCGGCAGTTTCTGCCCGGCCAATCTGTCCAGCGCATCAGCGCTCATCCGTTGCGCCGTCCATTCACTCATCGGCACCGCGCCGAGTGAACGATAAAACTCCAGCGACGGCTCATTCCAATCCAGCACCGACCATTCGAACCGACCGCAATCCCGTTCCTTCGCCAGTCGCGCGATGTGGATCATAAGTGCTTTGCCATAACCACGTCCGCGAAACTCGGGGCGAACGAAAACATCCTCCAGGTAAATCCCCGGTTTGCCGAGGAAGCTGGAAAAATTATAGAAGAACAACGCAAACCCGACGTAAACGTCCCTTTCACTGGCGAGAAGAACTTCCGCGCCCCTGCGCTCTGCGAAGAGATTGCGTCGTAGAATATCTTCAGTTGCGGTGACTTCGTGGGGCAGTTTCTCATAGTCCGCGAGGTCTTTGATGAAACTAAGAATCAGCGGAACATCATCCGGTGTGGCAGTGCGTATGGAAAATAGATTTGGCATACTTTTAAATCGAACCAACCAAAACCTCCTCTCGTCACGGCAAATCAATCATGATCTCCCGCTGGGGGGCGCCGCCGGGGAAGTTGGCCCAGAAGATTTCACGGAATCCTGGTGGGTTGTATTCCCAATGCCACGGTTCGTTCTGGTAGGGATACCAGCCGAATTCATCGGCGCGCAGAACCAGCCACTTATGCACGGGCGATTCGCGCATGTGTACCATTGCTGGCATGGAACCCGTGGAGCCTTCTTTGGTCTGGAAATCATTGCGATGACTCATCTTGAAGTCGATGGCGAGGCCGAGCGAATGTGAGGAGAAACTCGCGACGGCGTTCGGATTGCCCGCCCGTGCCGCGTTCCTGGCTGCCGTTTCCGGATAGCGGTGCGCTGAATTGATAATCAAGTCCACGCCGTCAAGCTTCGCCGCCTCGCGCATGCGGACGAATGATTCCAATGCATGAGGGTTGAGCTTCCAGCGTTCCTGGCCGGGCACAGGCGTCCATTTGTTGGTGATAAGACCCCAAACCGCATCATTTACCTCGGCTCTGAGGACAACCGCATTGCGTGTACTGTTGGCACGTCGCTCGGGCAGAACCAGATCGAGGGTATCAACCATCACGTCAGCAAACGATTCATTGGGGCCTTTAGCGCCACCGGGGAAATCGGCCTCATGCCAGGCGAAGCTACGGAAATGGTGGCTTAGTTCCGGACCGAGAATGTCGAGTCCGGAGGTGTTCGGATCATGAATGAATTTCAGCTCGATGGCACGGAGCAATGCGAGCCTGGATTTGCGGTTGTCTTTGGCCAATGCCCGTTTGAAAGCGGCGTTAATGGTAGCGTCCTGCTCACGGTCTTTGAGCGTTGCCCAGATGTAATTCGGGTGGAGGCGAGTGGTGCGATCTTCGGCAAGTTGCGCCGTCGCTTCGATTAAGCCCATGGCAGACGGTGTCTTCGTTGCATTATGCCGCGAAGTCGCGCAACCGCTAAAAACCATCACGCAGCCTAGGAACAAAGGCAGGAGCCGGACGAGTGTTTTCATCGGGTGATACTCACAAGGACAGTTCTGGGCGTCAACTGGAGAGCGTATCCACTGATCGGACGGGCGATTCCTGCGATTTTTCAGTGGAATTGACGTAGGCGGGTGCAAATTGACCGGCCCCGGTGGACGTTCGCTGAGGTCCAAAAACACGTATTTTTCCTGTTTTGTGAGTCACGGAGGTCGTGAAAAACGTATTTCGCGTGTTTTGTGAGTCACAGAAGTCGTAAAAAATATATTTCACGTGTTTTGTGAGTCACGGAAGTGGTGAAAAATATATTTCGCGTGATTTGTGAGTCACGGAAGTGGCGAAAAATATATTTCACGTGATTTGTGAGTCGCGGAAGTGGTGAAAAATATATTTCACGTGATTTGTGAGTCACGGAAGTGGTGAAAAATATATTTCACGTGATTTGTGAGTCACGGAAGTGGTGAAAAATATATTTCACGTGATTTGTGAGTCACAAATGTCGTGAGAAACGTATTGGTGGGTTGGTGTAAATCGTTGGTAGGGAATGGGATGTTGATGAGGATAAGGTTCCTCGCCCTTTCCAGAAGCGCTTTTTATGAACTTCAACCCGCGCTGTTCCGACGAGAAGCCTGTTTGGTCCCACCGATTGTTCGAAGAGGCTTCGGCCAGTTTCCGAATCTTCGCACTTCGGTTTGTGGGCCAATTCGTGTCAAACTTCGAAACGGCAGAAACCCTCATCCATAAGTTCACAAAATCTTTTCTTCCCTTTTGGGTGTGGCTTTTTAGAGTTTGCCACTTGTTTATATATGAACGCCACTGCTGAAAACATTGAAGTCTCGCCTGAAACGTTGTCCCAGGTTGCAAATCAACTCCGGATCCACTCCATTGCCGCCACGACCGCTTCAGGCAGCGGACACCCCACTTCCTGCGCCTCTGCCGCCGATCTGGTGGCTGCCCTTTTCTTCGGGCACATGCGCTACGACCCGAAAACTCCGCGCTATTACAATAACGACCGTTTCATTCTTTCCAAAGGTCACGCGGCACCGTTGCTTTACGCTGCATGGGCCGAAACCGGTTTGTTTCCGACGTCCGAACTGTTGAAACTTCGGGAATGGGGCCACGATCTCGAAGGTCATCCCACACCGCGTCTGCCATTCGTTGATGTCGCCAGCGGATCGCTCGGACAAGGCCTCAGTGTCGGCGTTGGCATGGCATTGAGTGCGCGCCAGGATAAACTCGATTTTCGCACCTACGTTTTGCTCGGCGACGGCGAATGCGCCGAAGGTTCTGTCTGGGAAGCCGCCCTGCTCGGTGGACACTACAAATTAAACAATCTCGTCGCCCTGGTTGACGTCAATCGCCTCGGTCAAAGCCAGGCAACTTCTGTCGGTCACAATGTCGAAGTTTACGCGAAACGTTTCGAAGCATTCGGCTGGCGCACGGAAATCATTGACGGCCACGACATGGAAGAAATCCTCGAAGTGCTCGCCGCCGCCGGTCTGGGGGATCAACCGCTCGCCATCATTGCCAAAACCTACAAAGGCCATGGCATCGAAACGATCAGCGACAAAGATGCATGGCACGGCAAAGCGCTTTCCAAGGATGAAGCCCAGGTCGCCATCGCCGCTCTGCAACCGAAAGCTCGCGGTGGCGAAGGGATCGAGATTCCCAAGCCACACCAATTGCCTGAGCCAAACGTTGTCGGTCCCGCCAGCTATCCCGCGATTAATTACAACATGGGCGATAAGATCGCCACGCGTGAAGCCTACGGTGCTGCCCTCGTCCGAGTGGGCGAAGCCGATCCGCGCATCGTCGCGATGGATGGTGATACAAAGAATTCCACGTTTGCCGAAAAGTTTGCGAAGAAATTCCCCGAGCGGTTCACGGAATGTTTCATTGCCGAACAAAACATGGTCGGTGTCGCTGTTGGATTCAGTGCGCTGCGCAAAGTGCCGTTCGCTTCAACATTCGCCGCGTTCTTCACCCGTGCGCATGACCAGATCCGCATGGCTGGCATCTCCCTCGCAAATCTCAATCTCGTCGGCTCGCACGTCGGCGTCAGCATCGGCGAAGATGGCGCTTCCCAGATGGCGCTCGAAGATCTCGGCATGATGCGCGCCATTCCGGACAGCGTCGTGCTCTATCCGTCCGATGCCGTTTCCACCGAGAAGTTGGTGGAACTCATGATCGGCCACAAAGGGATCTGCTACCTGCGCACCTCCCGCCCGAAGACACCCGTCATCTACAAGAACGACGAACAATTCCCAATCGGCGGCGCGAAAGTTTTGAAGCAGGCCGACGGTGATAAAGTCACCATCGTCACCGCTGGCGTCACCCTGTTCGAAGCGTTGAAAGCGGCCGATGCACTCGCCAAGGATGGCATTGGAGTGACGGTGATTGACGCCTACAGCATCAAGCCGCTCGCCAAAGATCTGATCAAGGCTGCCGCCCAGAAGACGAACAACGTCATCCTGACCGTTGAAGATCATTATCCAGAAGGCGGCATCGGTGACACCGTCGCTGGCGAACTCAGCGCCGACGGCATCAAAGTGCATAAGATGGCGGTCCTCGAGTTGCCTCGTTCCGGAAAACCGGAAGAGTTGCTCGGCAAATTCGGCATCGACTTCGAAGCCATCATCAAGAAAGTCAAAACTCTGGCGTCGTAAGATCCTGGAGAAGAACTCACCTTTACACTCCAAAAGCGGCGGTTTTCGAACTGCCGCTTTTTTCTTTTTCATGCGCAACGCCAGTAAACTAAATGACTGTGGGCCCACGCCCAAGGTGCCGCGTCAGAACTTCAGGTTCCAATCGTCCCTTCTATATTTCTCATCTGCAAGGCTGCGATGGTCTGGAATCTCGGAGAGGAGTTGGTGGGCACCCCATACTTCGCGGAGAGCGGCTTTGATTCGTTCAGCCGGCAGGTTGAGGTTTGTGATAAACGCTTCGTGCGGCCGGTTATGGCGGTAATCCGGTTCTTTGGAAGGCATTTGCAGGAGTTTTGCGATCAACGGGAGATCGAAATTGAGCAGAAAGGTGCCGTGGAATACAAGGAATTGACGTTTGCGACGTTGAGCGTTGCCGGAGAATTTCAAATTGCTGAGAGCAAGATCGGTGTGGCCGCGCACAACGGGTGGGGTGATGGAGTGTTGGAGTGTTGGAGTATTGGGACTGTCGGTTTCCACGACTCCATTACTCCAATACTCCATTACTCCCTCAATCGCCTTTCTCTGCCGTTCCATGACAAACTCGTTGGTCTTCGGAATGGTTTCCACCTGTGGATTGCCTTCGATTTGCAGGACGAGGTTGTAATTCAGGCACCCCGGCCCTTGCAGCACTGTTCCGCCACCGCTGCAGCGGCGTAGTATGGGGACTTTCGCTGTTTCGCAGGCGAGGCGATTTACCTCCAGCTCCACCTTGTTGGCGTAACCGACGACCACGAAATATTCGGGGGATTCCCAGAAACGGAGCGTTTCTTCCCCGTGGCCGGATTCGCACCAGTCGAGCAAAGCTTCGTCCATGGCAAGATTCTCAGCTGGAGTTGGGAGGGATAGATCAAGAAGCTTCATTTGTGCGCATCAGATTCTAATGTATTTTATCGGGCTGTTTGGAAAGGGATTTCTTCCTGATAACGGTGGAAATTCTTCACCATAGAGGGACTGAGAAGACGGTGATGGGGAGGTGCAGAGTTATATTTGACGGTCAGCAATACGCCTTTTCTTTCCCTTGTGAGCTCCGTGTCTCGATGGTGGATTCCTTCGGTGTAGAAATCTGCGGTTTGGAATTTGTTAAAAAATAGTTGGCGACGGCGACTCGTGCCCTTACAACTCTGCCTTTGTTTGCCGCCCGGCGGCACGATCTAAAGTGAAACCGAAACGAAAAGACCTCGACATCACATCGCACACGGACAGCGATCCGATCCGGACTCCGTATACCAATACCATTCCTCCGGAGGATGAACCGCGTTATCCAGGCGACCGTGAAACCGAGCGCCGCATCAAGAGCATCATCCGCTGGAATGCAATGGCGATGGTGGTCAATGCCAACAGCAAACACGATGGTCTTGGCGGGCATATTTCGAGTTTCGCCTCCAGCGCGACTCTTTACGAAGTCGGCTACAATCATTTTTTCCGCGGCGGCGAAGGGGATCGTCCGGCTGACCTGATCTATTTCCAGGGCCATGCCACACCCGGAAACTACGCCCGTGCTTTTCTGGAAGGACGTTTGACCGAGCAGCATTTGCGCAATTTTCGGCAGGAGCTTAGTCCCGGCGGCGGTTTGTCTTCCTATCCGCATCCTTATTTGATGCCGGAGTTTTGGCAGTTCCCGACTGTTTCGATGGGGCTTGGCCCGATCATGTCCCTATACCAGGCCCGTTTCATTCGTTACATGCAGGCCCGTGGACTGCTGAAGAAAGAGAATGAACCCAAGATATGGTCCTTCGTCGGTGACGGCGAATCGGATGAACCAGAAACTCTTGGTGCCGCAACACTCGCCTCGCGCGAGAAGCTCGACAACCTGGTCTGGGTCGTGAATTGCAATTTGCAGCGTTTGGATGGACCGGTTCGCGGCAATGGTAAAATCATTCAAGAACTCGAAGGCTCTTTCCGCGGCGCTGGCTGGAATGTCATCAAAGTGATTTGGGGTTCCAACTGGGATCCGCTGTTTGCCAAAGATGAGACCGGTCTGCTGCTCAAGCGCATGGAAGAATGCGTGGATGGTGATTTCCAGAAGTATTCTGTCGAGCCCGGCAGTTACATTCGTCGGCATTTCTTTGGAAAATATCCGGAATTGCTCAGCCTGGTGGCGCATTTAAGCGATGATGAATTGCGAAAGCTCACTCGTGGCGGGCACGATCCGCAGAAAGTTTACGCTGCTTTCAAAGCGGCTGTGGAACATAAAGGTGCGCCTACCGTTATTCTCGCCAAGACCATTAAAGGATATGGCCTGGGTGAAGCAGGCGAAGGCCGCAACATTTCGCACGGTCAGAAAAAGATGAACGAAAAAGAGCTGCGGGAATTCCGCGCTCGTTTCGACATTCCCATTTCCGACGAAGAAATCGCGGAGTATCCGTTCTATCGGCCATCACCGGACTCGCACGTCATCAAGTATTTGCAGGATCGCCGGAAGAAACTCGGCGGCTACGTTCCCAAGCGGGAAGTAAAGGCTGCTCCGCTGCAGATTCCACCGATCTCGACGTTTGCTTACGCACTCAAAGGGACGGGGAAGACGCGCGTGGGTTCGACGACGAAAGGTTTTGCCGAAACCATCAAGTCGCTAATGCGGGACAAAACGGTAGGGCGCCATGTCGTGCCGATCATTCCTGACGAAGCGCGCACCTTCGGCATGGATACGATGTTTTCCGAGTTCGGAATCTATTCCTCCAAGGGTCAGCTTTATGAACCTGTGGATCGGGAAGCGATTGCCTATTACAAAGAAGCGAAGGATGGACAGATCCTTGAAGAAGGCATCACGGAAGCAGGCGCCATTTCTTCCTTCGTCGCGGCTGGCACCGCCTACGCCAATCATGGCGTCAACATGATTCCGTTCTACATCTTCTATTCGATGTTCGGTTTCCAACGTGTTGGCGATCAGATTTGGCTCGCGGGTGATAGTCGTTGCAAAGGTTTTCTGCTCGGGGCGACTTACGGTCGGACCACCCTGAATGGCGAAGGTTTGCAGCACGAAGATGGTCATACGTTGCTCATGGCGAGCACTGTTCCAAACATTTTTGCCTATGATCCGGCGTTTGATTTCGAAACTGCCGTCATCATCCATGATGGACTCAAGCGGATGTACGAGAAGGGCGAAGAAATCTTCTATTACATCACCCTTTACAACGAAGATTATCAAATGCCTGCGATGCCGGAAGTTGAAGGTATCGAAGAAGGCATTCTGAAGGGGCTTTATAAATTCAAGGCTGGCGAAAAAGGAAAATACAAAGCGCAGATCTTCGGCAGTGGTTCCATCATCCGCCAGGCGTTGAGAGCGCAGGAAATTCTCGCGGAAAAATACAATGTTTCCGCCGACGTCTGGAGCGCCACCAATTACAAATCACTTCGCAACGACGCTTTGAAATGTGATCGTTGGAACATGCTGCATCCGACCGAAACACCGAAGCAATCCTACGTTGAATCGCTCTTGCAGAAGGAAAAGGGACCGTTCATTGCCGTATCCGATTCGTTGAAACTGGTTCCCGAACAAATTCGGCCATGGGTTCCAGGTCACTTTACGGTGCTCGGGACGGACGGCTTTGGTCGCAGCGAAACGCGTCCGAATCTGCGACGGTTCTTTGAGATTGATGCCGAATGCACGGTCATCGCGACACTTTGGGCACTGGCCAAAGAAGGGGCGATTGAAAAGAAAGTCGTCGCGCAAGCGATCAAGGATCTTGGGGTGAACCCGGACAAAGTGTTCCCGGAAATACTCTCCGCGTAATGAAACCCCGGTTTGAGACCAAACGGAGCATTGGAGCAATGGAGTGCTGGATTATTGCGCTTATTCCATTTTTCCATTACTCCATTACCCCACGTTTTTAATATGGACTTCAGATTACCAACTCTTGGCGAAGGCGCTGATTCCGGCACCGTCGTCAATATCCTCGTCAACGAAGGCGATACCATTACCAAAGGCCAGACGGTCATCGAACTGGAAACCGGCAAAGCAGTGACGCCGATTCCTTCAGCCGTCGCCGGGCAGATCACCAAGCTGCTCGTCAAAGAAGGTCAAAAACTTTCCGTTGGCGCGCCCATCCTTTCCGTATCCGGTGATGCTGCGGGATCGGATGAAGCCCCTGCTGCCGCTGCTCCGAAGAGAGCGGGGGGCAAACCTGCGGCGAAGAAAGTTTCCAAACCAGAACCAGAGGAAGAAGAAACGGAAGAAGCAGAATCCGAAGAGGATTTTGAATATTCAGGCGATCAACCTCCGCCAGCCTCTCCCTCTTTGCGCCGCCTGGCTCAAGACCTTGGCATTAATCTCCGCAAAGTCCGCGGGAGCGAAGGTGGCGGGCGCATTGTTCTCACCGATCTCAAAGCCTATATCGCCAATCTCCAGGCGCTCGCGAAAAAAGCACAGGCTCCTGCCGCTGCAGCGCCGGGTGCGCAAGCCAAGCCTGTTGCAGCGCCGGTTGATTTCTCACGTTTCGGTTCCATTTACAAACGTCCAATGACCCCGTTGCGGAAAGTTATTTCGCAACGCATGGCCGAAAACTGGAATGCAATTCCGCACGTCACCCAGTTCGATAACATCGACCTGACGAACCTCATGGCGATGCGCAAAAAATACGTGGAAGCCTACGAGAAGAAGGGTGCCAAACTGACCGTCACTGCACTTTCCTTAAAGGCAGTGGTTAACGCGCTGAAGAAACATCCGATCTTCAACTCGAGCCTCGACGAGGTGGCTGAAGAAATCGTTTTCAAGGAATATTTCCACATCGGCATCGCCGTGGATACTGACCAGGGACTTATCGTTCCGGTGATTCGCAATGCGGATAAGAAATCGATTTTCGAACTGGCTAAAGAATTGGCTGAGCTCGCGGAGAAAACACGGGACCGCAAAGTCTCGATGGAAGATCTGCAGGGCGGCACCTTTACGATTTCGAACCAGGGCTCATTCGGCGGCGCTCATTTCACTCCGATTGTTAACCGACCGGAAGTCGCCATTCTCGGAATGGGCAAAGGCGCGATGCAACCGGTGGTGACAAAGGACGGCAAGATTGAAGCGCACAGTGTGTTGCCGGTCGGACTGTCCTACGATCATCGGGTGATCGATGGTGGCAGTGCCGCCCGATTCATGGTGGATCT
Source organism: Verrucomicrobiota bacterium (assembly GCA_013820875.1). GTDB lineage: Bacteria > Verrucomicrobiota > Verrucomicrobiia > Limisphaerales > JACDHS01 > JACDHS01. Next base: position 49,327 of record JACDHS010000007.1, read on the forward strand.
CGTCAATGAGTTCCAAAACTTCAACGAAGCAGATGTGAAGATTTAATGCCAGCACTCCAATACTCCAATGCCCCCCTCTCCTAACATGGAAACAATTAAAACTGAAATCGTCGTTGTGGGTGCCGGGCCTGGCGGGTACGCCGCGGCGTTCTACGCTGCTGACCTTGGCAAAAAAGTCATTCTCATCGAGCAGGACACCAAGCTCGGCGGCGTTTGCCTGAACCGCGGTTGCATCCCCTCCAAGGCATTGCTGCATGCAACCAAGATGATCAACGAAGCCAAACAATCGGCAAATCGCGGAATTACTTTCGATGCGCCGAAGGTGGACGTCAGCAAATTGCGCGATTGGAAAAACTCGGTTGTGCAAAAGCTTTCGGGCGGTATCGCGCAACTCGCCAAAGCTCGTGGCGTCGAAGTGATGTATGGTCGTGGACACTTTGATGGCTCGCAGAAACTGCGCGTTGAAACCGAGGATGGCCAGAAGTGGGTCGAGTATGACAAAGCGATCATTGCCGTCGGTTCCAAACCGGCGATGCCGAAGATTTTTGATCTGGGCAATCCGCGGGTGATGACAAGCACCGAAGCACTCGAAGTCGAAGAAGTGCCCGAAGACATGCTCGTCATTGGTGGCGGATACATTGGGATGGAGTTGGGCACTGTTTACGCCTCTCTTGGCACAAAAGTCACCGTGATCGAAGCGATGGATTCGATCCTCGCCGGCGCTGATCCAGACCTGATTCGTCCCGTCGTTAAATACGCGGAGAAGAATTTCAAAGAAGTTCGTTACAAAGCGAAAGTCGTGAAGATGGCCACCAAAGGAAAAAAGATCCAGGTCATCAGTGAAAAGGATGGTCAACAAACCGAAGAACTTTACGACCGTGTTTTGGTTTCCGTCGGCCGCGTGCCGAACAACAAAGATCTCGGGCTGGAAACAACCAAGATCGAGATGGATGAAAAAGGTTTCATCAAGGTCAACGAAACCATGCAAACCAGTGATGCGAATATCTATGCCATCGGCGACATCGCTGGCGGTGTGATGCTGGCGCATAAAGCTTCTCGCGAAGCGCGTATTGCGATTGAAAACATTGCTGGCGAAGGTGCGATCAACAAAGACATCGTCATCCCGGCTGTTGTGTTTACCGAACCTGAAGTTGCCTGGGCCGGCATCACCGAAGCCGAAGCGAAAGCCAAAGGCATCGCAGTGAACATTGCCAAGTTCCCATGGGCCGCCTCTGGACGTGCGCTCACCTTTGACCATGCTGAAGGTGTCACCAAGCTTATCCTGGAACCCGACACCGACCGCATTCTTGGCGTGGGTATTGTTGGCCATGGTGCAGGTGAACTGATTGGCGAAGCTGTCGTGGCCATTGAGATGGGAGCGAATGCCAAGGATCTTGCGCTTTGTGTGCATCCGCACCCGACTGTCTCCGAGACCATGATGGAAGCTGCGGAAGCTTTCTACGGGCACGCGACCCATATCTACGCTCGGAAGAAGCAGTAAGTGCCAATTGTCTTTGTCGGCAGTTGAGGATTATAGTGCAGCCATGAACATTGGCGTTCTATTTGAAAAGGTTGAAGATCCGGGATTTCCTCCCGGCTTTTACTACGCTCATGTTCCAAGTCTCGGGTTGACCACTCAAGGCGAAGGAATCGACAACGCGAGAAAGGCAGCGATCGATCTGGTGCAACTCTGGATCGCGGAAAAAAAGGCGAGTGGGGAACCTATTCCATCCGGCAGCGAGATTCTGTTTTCCACATTAGAAATCCCCGACGATGCCTTACAAAGCGCGTGAGGTTCTGTCGAAGCTCCAGCACGCCGGATTTGTCATCAAACGGCAATCGGGTTCACACGTAATTCTCAGGCATTCAGATGGACGCCAAACCTACGTTGCGATGCATCCTGGTGACTTGCCGACTGGCACCTTCCGGGCAATTCTGAAGCAAGCTAATCTGAGCGAAGAAGAGTTTCGCAATTTGTGAATCCACCCGATGACATCCCCAAACTCCGAATGGCGCCGCGTGAATCGGCGGAGGACCTGGCGCACCGGTTCGAACGCGAGGCCCGACTGGTTCGCGAGCATCGAGAAAGTGAACTGTCGAATTCTCTTGCTCCCTTCCGGGTCGGTTCCGTCCCGTATTTGAATGCCGTTCCACTCACGCGCGGATTGGAAGAAGAGATTACTTTTCTTCCCCCTTCCCAACTCGCGATCAAGCTTCAGCAAAACGAACTCGATGCTGCCCTCGTCAGCGTGACGGAAGTGCTTTTCAACGATCGCTACGACATACTCGATGGAGTGGCGGTGGCATCGCTTGGGGAAGTGAAGAGTGTTTTCCTCGCCCACAAACAACCGCTTGCAGAGATCCGCGAGATTTATTGCGACACCGCTTCTCTCACCAGTGTTAACCTGTTGAAAGTGCTTCTCGCTGAAAAAAATTTAAAGCCCGAATTCAAACCCTTGCCGAGTTATGACGCTGCCCCGCAATGCGACAATGTCCTTCTCATCGGGGATCGCGGGATCGATTTCCTCCTGGCGCAGCATCCGCATGAGATTTGGGATCTGGGCGCGGCCTGGCTTGAAATGACTCAACTCCCTTTCGTTTACGCCGTCTGGGCGTTGCGACGTGGGATGGAAAATGATCTGCTCCGACGCCAACTCCGGGGAGCGAAAGACTTCGGCCTGGATACGCTCGAACATATCATTCGCACCCGCACCGAATACGATTTGCAGTTCCGCCAGGATTATCTCGGTTGGCATATCCATTACCATCTCGGGGCTGATGAGAAACGCGGGTTAGCCCGGTTCATCGAGCTTCTGCGCAAACACGGGTTTGGTCCTGTCTTCGACCCGCGTTTTGTGAGTTAATGCTTTCCGTTTCGTACCGTCAGGTGTGCGGTGAATGGTAGGACTGATCGCATCGAATCGCGTTCTTTTCAGTCACAAAGCATATTATGGGATTTATCGATTCAATAGGAATTCGCGTGGTTTGCGGACAGGTGCGAAAGCTTCATCCGGGTGAATTGTTGAAAAATAAGGGTTTTTTCACTTAGGTCGCCAGAAACGTGGGCGACACGGTCTCATGGTTAACTTTCTTTTCCGGAAACGCCACCGAGACGGTCTCATGGCCACCTTTTTTTCCGGAAACGCCGCCGAGACGGTCTCACGACCACCTTTCTTTTCCGGAAACGCCGTCGAGACGGTCTCATGGCTACCTATTTTTTCCGGGAACGTCGCCGAGACGGTCTCATGGTTAACTTTTTTTTCCGGAAACGTCGTCGAAACGGTCTCACGACGACTTTTTTTTCATATCAAAACGGTTCAGATGGTCTCCTGACTTGCCTTCCGGAGACTCAGAAATGAAGGCATTCGTTGCGCGGGTTCCTCGCCGGATTTTAGGGTCTGATTGGGTATGGCGCCTTTAAGAGAAGGAACCACGAATGTACACCAATGAACACTAATCCTAAAAACCGCAGTTTAACCGCTAATCTGCGCTAATAGTCGCTAATGGAAAAGCGGTTACGTGAAAACAAAGGCTTCACCCCAACAGGTAGTTGGCTTTTTCAAGCGGCATTCTTCGCAATCCCCTCTGATTAGCGGTCATTAGCGTAGATTAGCGGTATTGAACTGCCTCGGATTTAGGCTAATTAGGATGGCCAGAATTCCGCATCATAGTCGGCCCACCACATGGTGAATTGAATCATACAACAACAGGGTGTAATCAAACTCGGTTCCTTATTGGTGTTTATTCGTGGTCACGGAGCAACCTGATTTCACCTGGTGAAATCGTACCCGAATCATCCCCCGTTCCCGTCAGCCTTGAGCTTAATGGAACCCTCCATTGCACTGCTTGCAAACTTCTGTAAGTTTGCAACCCGAACTATGACGATGCCGACAGGTGACAATCCGGAAACCGAAACCAGCAAAGTTCCTTCTGATTTTATTCGCGACATTGTCGCGCAACATCTCGCCGAGGGGAAATATCCGCAGATCCATACCCGTTTTCCGCCGGAACCAAATGGTTACCTGCACATCGGCCATGCCAAATCCATTTGCCTGAACTTCGGCATCGCCCGTGATTTCGGAGGCATTTGCAACCTGCGCATGGACGATACCAATCCGACCAAGGAAGAGGTCGAATACGTCGAATCCATTCAGAAAGATGTTCAATGGCTGATCAGTGATTGGGCAGACGACAAGATTGGGCTCAAGCCCAAAGGCGAAACGCCGGAGCAAAAGGATGTAAATGGAAAAACAGATTTCCATCTGCCCGCTAAAGTAGGACAGGCATCCTGCCTGTCCCTCGAATCCGCAGACGGGGACAGGCAAGATGCCTCTCCTACGCTTGAACCCTTTTACGCCTCCGATTATTTCGACCCGATTTTCGAATACGCCCTTCAACTCATCAGAAAAGGGAAAGCCTACGTCTGCGATCTTTCTCCAAAAGACACAGACGAATATCGTGGCGCACCCGATCGGCCTGGAAAAGAAAGTCCCTGGCGCAATCGCAGCATTGAAGAGAACCTCGACCTTTTCCAACGAATGCGCGCTGGTGAATTCCCGGATGGCACCCGTTCACTCCGCGCCAAAATTGACATGGCTGCGCCGAATGTTTGGTTACGCGACCCGTTGCTTTATCGCATCCGTCACGCCGAACATCATCATACCGGCAGCAAGTGGTGCATCTATCCTCTTTACGATTTTGCCCACTGTCTCAGTGATTACATCGAGGGGATTACTCACTCCATTTGCACCTTGGAATTTGAGGTGCACCGCCCCCTTTACGATTGGATTCTGGAATCGCTCGAACTCCCGCGTCCGCGTCCGCATCAATATGAATTTGCCAAGCTGATTCCCAGTTACATGATCGTCTCCAAGCGCAAGCTCATTCAACTCGTGAACGAGAAGCTCGTGACCGGCTGGGATGATCCTCGCCTGCCGACCATCTCCGGCATTCGTCGCCGCGGAATCACAGCGCAGGCCTTGCGTAATTTTGCCATCGGGGTGGGTGTGACCAAATACATCTCTGTCACCGACATTGCCGTTTTCGAACACGCCATTCGCGAGGATCTCAACAAACGCGCGCTCCGTCGTCTCGCCGTGCTCAGGCCGCTCAAAGTGGTCATCATCAATTATCCTGAAGATAAAATTGAAGAACTGGACGCCACCAACAATCCGGAAGACCCGAACGGCGGCACGCGTAAGATACCTTTCAGTCGCGAGCTTTACATTGATGCCGACGACTTCATGGAAGTGCCTGCCCCGAAATATTTCCGGCTGAAACCGGACGGAGAAGTGCGTCTCAAATACGCTTACATTATCAAGTGCGAAGAGGTGGTGAAAGATGCCGATGGCAATGTAACGGAACTCCGTTGCACCGCGGATCTCGACAGCAAAAGCGGTGGCGCCACCTCAGGCCGCAAGATCAAGGGAACCATCCACTGGGTCAGTGCGGAACACGCGGTAGATGCTGAAGTTCGACTTTACGACCGCCTTTTCACTGTTCCAGAGCCCGATGCCGACGGTGATTTCAAAAAGCATATCAATCCCAACTCACTGCAAGTGATTACGGCCAAGTGCGAACCCTCTCTTGCTGGAGCCAAACCCGGAGAACGTTACCAGTTCGAACGCCTCGCCTACTTCTGCCTCGATCAGGATAGTGCCCCAGGAAAGCTGGTTCTTAACCGGACGATCACCTTGAAAGATGCGTGGTCGAAGGAAGTGCGGAAGTAGAGTTCGTTACATTGTTGAATTGTTGAATCGTTGCATGGTGGGGAACTTGCGCGGCAATAGGCTGCTCGGATGCCTCTTCCCCATGTAACAATGCAACTATTCCACCATGCAACTTTTCCCTCACTGCCACACTCCAAGCTCCCGTAGTTGTCGGGCGACGGTTCCGGGCCAATCGCGATTGGCCAGGGGACTGGCTGGGCTGGGGTGCAGTATCTGACCAATTTTCACAGGCATTGCTCCGCAAACAGTTTCCGCGCGTTCACGAGCAAAGGCTCCCACTCCGATCAACCATTCTGGTTTTAGGATTTCGACGACCTGCTGCAGGTGTTCATCACAGGCGCGGAAGAGTTTTGCAGATTCAGTGGCAGGCAATTTGTCCGGAGTGCGATTACATCCGCTCGTCTCACAGAATGCGAGAGGACAATAGTTGACGACGAAATGGTCGGCGAAGAATGCTTCAGGCGAACCGAATCGGTCTGCGAACAGTTTCCAGAGACGTTTGCCGCTCACCTCAGAACGTTTGCAATCGAACCCGGTGATGGGGCGTTTGGGATGTTCGATCGCAGGCTTTCCCACTTGCGCAGGCAGTTGCATCCAATCGCGGACCGCCGCCACTTCACCAAATGGAATCCCGGTTTGCACCATGCCGAACGGTCCGGGATTCATCCCGAGAAAAACGACACGCTTACGACTGTTCCCAAACCTGCGGAGATACTCTTGGTGAACAGCCCAGGCGTATTGCAGGGGATTATAAACATGTGTCACCGGCGCCTGGAACTTCATGCCCCCAACCGCACAGGAAAGTTGGCGCGCGGCGGCGATGAGTGGCTCGGAAGTAATTGAATCTGCCATGGTGCGAAAGTCGCACAGAAGAAAGCACACCCGGCGCTCTGCTCAAATCATTTTCGTGGCTGATGCAATAATCTTTCCGCTTTATGCACTGTGGCAAGGTATATGGCGTCAGTGGGAACGGGTGATTGCGTGGAGTGCTTAGCGACGGCAGAAGAGCGTTCTGCAAGCGGGAAAAGTGACCGCATCGGACCGGGAACCTGCTATTGAATCACGTCGCCTGCTTGTCTGCTGGAAATGGGGCAGCACGCTATCAGTTCCTCAAACACGTTCACTGCACCCGTAGCAAAGCAGAGCGAGTGGAGTAGGTTTAGAGCGGCGTATGAAATTTGTGAAGCTCATAGCCGAACTGCTGGGGGCATTTGTCCTCGTCGCCACGTTTTTGACTTATATTCGCACGGACGAATGGTGGATTCGCGTTTTTGATTTCCCACGCGTGCAACTCCTCTTCATTGGGTTATTGGTCGTAGTGGTATTCTGGTTCCTGCCTCAGAAAATTGGGTTGTTCGACAAAGTATTGATCGCGCTGCTGGGAGTCGCGTTGCTGGTGCAATGCTGGCACATCATTCCTTACACACCGCTGGCGAGGAAACAAGTGAAAGGAGCTGAGGACCAGACGGCGACAATACGCGTGTTCGTTGCCAATGTGTTGCAAGAAAACCGGAGGTCGCCGGAACTGATAGATGGAATTGCGAAGGTAAATCCAGACATCATTCTCCTGAACGAAATGGATGACTGGTGGACGGAACAGTTGCGTCCATTGGAGAAATCTCATCCGGAAACTGTTTTGCATCCACGCACGAACACCTATGGAATGAATCTTTATTCGCGGTTCGATTTGATCGACCCCGAAGTGCGATTCCTGCTCGACCCGGAGATCCCGTCCATTCGGACAAAAATCCAAATGCCTGGCGGACGGATGATCCATTTCTACGGAGTGCATCCACAGCCACCCGCATTGAAAAAGCCCGAGCAGGAGAATAGGCAGGATAGCGAACAGCGTGATGCCGAGCTTGTAATGATAGCGAAGGAAGTCGCTAAATTGAAAGGGCCGGTGATTGTGGCCGGTGATTTCAATGATGTGGCGTGGTCGCACACCACCCGATTATTCCAGCGCACCAGTCGCTTGCTCGATCCTCGTGTCGGGCGCGGGTTGTACAACAGTTACAGCGCCAAAATCCCAATGTTACGGTATCCGCTGGATCATCTGTTTCATTCAGATGAATTCACCTTCGTGACAATGGAACGGATGAGTTACTTCGGCTCAGATCATTTCCCCATTTTTGTTGCATTGAACATCGAGCCCGAGGCTGCTCAGGAACAGGAAGCCCCACCTCGAAAGGCGGGCGATAAGAAAGAAGCTGAAAAGATTCTGACGCGTCCGGCCGAGAAGGAATGAGTCGGGCACAACTCTACTTTTTGTTCAACTGTTTAAGCTTCTTGATGGCAGCAATGGGTGTGATTCAGTTCTTCGGTGCTGATAGTTTGACGCACTATTGTTGATTCAGTTCTGCCAGTTTTTGGATCGCGAGGGTGTTCCCCTGTGTCGCGGCGGCCTCCAGCCACCTCCGTGCCTCGGTCTCATTCTGTTCAACTCCGTTGCCCTTGAGGAAACGAATTCCGAGATCGTATTGTGCGGATGCCGATCCATCGCTCGCACGTGTCGTTTGAAACGCGATTGTTTTCGCCTCGATCTCGCGTAGTTCCTCGGCTGTCTTCGGGCGCACCGGTGGAGCCACTCGCACCGGTTGCGGTTGCGCCGGTTGCTCCGATACCGCAGGTGCTGGCGCAGCCTCTGGCGGTGGAGCGGGTGATTCCGGTGGCGTGCGCTGATCTTTCGGAACCGTCTTTTCCACTATCTCCTCCGGGCTGGTCACCTGGCCGAAAAGCGAGACGCTGAAGAACGAAAACGAGAGTAGAATAATGCTGAACGCTTTCATAATGACGCAACGTTCCCGCGCTGCGCAGGCGCGGCAAGAGAAAGCCTGGTGTAAAAAAGGATAAGGTTTCGGACGATGGATTACTTCTTCGGCAGCCACTTCTCCCATTGTATGGCGAATTCGTCCACGTTCCCTTTACCCACCCGCATTAAAGCCGTGTTATCAATCGCGCTGGCCGGGTTCTTTTTGAAATGAATTTTGTTAATGACATGTTCGATGGATCGATAGCCGTAATTGTAAACATCCTGGCCAAGCAACACTTCCACATGACCGCTCCTGACATATTTTAGTTGTTGGGGCAGGGCATCCACCGAAACGGATTTAATCGTACCCGGTTTCCATTTCAATGCGTCATCTGTGAACAACGGCCAACCGCCAAGAAATCCCCACCCGGTAATCTGCGGATTGGCCTGCATGACCTGCTCAATCCTGGCGACTGCATCCTGCGGCGTCTCTTTGTGATAATAAATATCGAGCAACTCGATCTGCGGGAATTTCTTTGCCGCCGCCCGAAACCCCGCTGCCCGCTGCTGGAGATTGGCAGCGTTCGGGTTGCCATCGATCGCGGCGACCACTCCCTTGCCGCCGAGCAGCTTGGCCAATTCTTCCATCGTCTCCTCGCCGCATTTGAAATCATCAATGCCGATTGAAACGAACCGTTTGCTTTGCGGGGCATCGCCGGAGAAGGTGGCGGTCGGCACTCCCATGCTCGCAGCTTTGTTAATGGCATCCGTCAATTTATTCGCATCCGAACAACTGATCACGATGCCATCCGCGCCATTCAACACGAGTTGTTCGATGAACTCAGCTTGCTTCTGGGCGTCTTCCTCATTCGGCGTGCGCCAATCGATCTTTATCTTGATGCCATGCTTCGCGCTGAGTTCGCGCGCGGCATCGTTGGCGCCGACCCGAGCTGCTTCGAAGAACGGATTACCCTGTGATTTGGCGATCATCCCGATCGTGTAACTCTTCTGGGCATGAGCCGAAACCAATGAAATGAAAAGAAGTGTGAACAGAAGAAGCCGCAGCGGCAGATTGGAAACGGATTTCATGCTTTGAAAGTAGGGGAATGATACTCTGTCGCGAGACAAAAAATTCAGCGCGGATTTACGGAGTGACGTGAAATCGGCTGGAATGCTGGTTCGGGGCGCGGCTAAGCTCGAAATATAAAAATTCGTGCTGCCGTTCTGGTCTTTCAGATTTATATATTCTCAGATTCTTTTAAATCATTATGGCACATCTGCTCAACAGTTTTTACGCAGCTCTCCTGCTGGTTTTCCTGGGAAGTCCCCTATGCGGCCATGCCGCCGTGCGGGATCCCAGGCCTGCGCAGTCGCACCATTCAAAACAAAAATTGGAGTGGATAAAAGTTTCTCACGATGGGAAAGGTTTTGTTCGTGTCGCATCGGGCAAACCGTTCACCCCCTGGGGATTCAACTACGATCGCGACTATAAAATGCGACTGCTCGAGGAGTATTGGAATGATGAGTGGCAAACCATCGTGGAAGATTTTCGGAAAATGAAGAATCTCGGCGCCAATGTCGTGCGCGTGCATCTGCAATTTCCGAAGTTCATGGATGCGCCCGATCAACCGAACCAGGCCGCTTTTAAGAAACTGGAAAACATCCTGTCCCTGGCGGAGGAGACGGGAGTGTATCTTGATGTGACTGGACTGGGTGGATATCGCAAAGCCGATGTCCCGGTGTGGTTCGACGCATTGACCGAAAACGAACGATGGACGGCGCAGGCAAACTTCTGGAGGCACGTCGCGAAACATTGCCGCAGGAGCCCGGCCGTTTTCTGCTACAACCTGATGAATGAACCAGTCGTTCCCAATCCCAAATTCAAGGATTGGCTGGTCGGCGAGTTTGCTGGATTTTATTATGTGCAGGCTATCGCGCTTGATCTCCAGGGAAGAAACCGGACAGAGGTTGGCCGGCAATGGATATCCCAAATGACGGCAGCCATTCGTCAGCACGACAAGCGGCATTTGATAACTATCGGTTTGTTGCCCAACAGCGCCGACAAACCGAGCGGTTCCGGATTCCAGCCACGCGAAATCGTTTCAGAAGTGGACTTTATCTCAGTCCACTATTACCCGCGCGCGGGGGAACTTGAGAAAGATCTTAACACCGTGAAGAAGTTCAGCGTTGGGAAGCCGGTCGTCATTGAAGAAATTTTCCCCATGCATTGCAGCAGCAAAGAACTGCGCACCTTCATTGAACGATCGCGCCAACATGTAAATGGATGGATCGGTTTCTATTGGGGGCAAACACCAGAGGATCTGCGCAATGGCACCACCCTGAGTGACCTGCTCACGCGCGAATGGCTTGAACTCTTTCAGCAGATGCAGGTGGATAGCCCAACTCAAAACTCCCAGAGATATAATCTGAATCCGAAATAGAAATTGATTGAAGAAAAATCCCCCGACCGTTCCGGGACATTCGCTGCCTCTATCTTTTGATCCCAGGTATAGAGATAGCGCACATCTGTATTGACTGAAAAGTTCCGGGCGATGAAATACTCGAACCCGGCTCCTGCGCTGACCGCTGGAGAAAAACCACTGGCTGCAACGGGAACCCCCAGCCCGACTGGTTTACGATCATTAAACTCCGCGTAGGTCACGCCCATCCCGGCCATCACATAGGGAACCCACCGGCCATTCTTGATCGGCCAGCGCAGGCGCAGATGCGGGACTATTGTGTAAACAGAGTACTCACCAATTGCGCCATAAGGATCGACGTTTAACGTGTATTCCGTGAAGTCACCGGAGAGTTCAATGCCCCAATCGCGACCGACATCCACACCCAGGGTCATGCTTCCGAAATCATTGATGCGTGAAAAATTGGCAGAAACTTCCGGTGAAAGGCTTACTCCCTCCGCCCACTGATCGTCCAGCAGGACGGAACCGCCGTAGCGAACTCCAAAATAAAATCGGTTGCGAATCGCGGACTCTTCGAGCAGGAGCGGGCGTTTATGGTTCTCAATGAAATAGGCTCTCACTCCCATCGTCAGCAGGGGCGCCGACATATCTATGTCATAACGCCGCCCGTCCACGGATCCCTCCAGATCCTGGATCCACATGTATTTTCCCTCCAGGTTGAAGGTTACGTTGTCCGCAACAAAGTATTCGAGTCCCACCCCCACAGCAGTGACCAACCGAACTCCATCGGCCTCGATCTCAGCCCCGAACGCATTCCCCTTCCGATCGTTGAATTGGAGAAAACCGGGCCCGAGACCGAACAATCCATAAACCGTCCAGCGATCGTTCGCGAATGGGTAACGAAGCCGCATCTGGGGAACGAGGCTGAAGACCGCTTCTTCACCGATGCCGTCGAGGACATCTTCGTAGAGACTGTGCTCGTAGGTGTCGATGGCCAGTTCGATGCCGAAATGGCGGTTCAAATTCGCACCCAACGCAAAACCCCAACCATCGTTCACTCCCCAAACTGTGTTAAACTCGGCACTGCGAAAATGAAGGTAGGGACGGAAAATCTCTGAGTCATATGCCCTCGCCTGAAAAGCAACGAGTCCGACGACACAAAAGACAAAAAGGCGTTTTGCGATTAACATCTGCTTTCTTGTGAAAACGCCGGTCATCCTGCGTTCGAGAACCATGGAAGCAGTTTTCTGATTTCGGGAGAATAGGGAGTCAAACCGAATCCGACATCATCGCGCACACTTACTGGATTGGTGACGAGAATCCTTGCTTCGGGAAAAGCGGCGGAATGAACCTTTGGGAGCGATATCCGAAGTCTAAAAGGGGCCACCGTGGCAACGGGCCGCACGTTAAGCGCCTCACCCGTTTAAAAACACACGGCCGCAATGAGTCGCTACAAAAAATCGTTGCAAGCAATGGACTGAACGATAATTTTCCTAAGACATGCAGCAGACAAAAGAAAATACCCGCCCAATCACCGTCGCACAGGTATTTTGCTGCCTGATCACACCACCGTAATGTCTAATGACCGCGCTCGCGGTCGTTGTCAGTGCAGTTGCCTTTCGTGCAATTGCTATCCGATGCAGGATGGCTCCCCGGCAAATCATCTCGCGAAATCGAGATTGTTTAATTCTGGTTGGCTCGAGTTCATTGGACGGAGAACCAGATGCCGTGCTCTGCATGGTCCGTGCTGGCGCTGCAAAACGCTAAAACAAATTTGTTCGGCAGATGCGATGTGTCATCGCGTGTTGCTGAAATCCGAAGAAAAATGAAAATGAATTGGAATGTTGTTAAACAGGAATGGTTTTCGAATGTGCCGAAAGATCTCCTGGCCGGCGCTGTCGTCGCCCTTGCCCTTATACCGGAGGCAATTGCCTTCTCGATCATCGCGGGAGTCGATCCCAAGGTGGGACTTTACGCTTCTTTTTGCATCGCGGTGATCACCGCTTTTCTTGGCGGACGTCCTGGAATGATCTCAGCGGCCACCGGGGCGATGGCTCTGTTGATGGTGACATTGGTAAAGGAACATGGGCTGCAATATCTCCTGGCGGCAACGTTGCTGACGGGTGTTTTACAGATAGCAGCGGGGGCCTTTCGACTGGGCGATATGTTGAAGTTCGTCTCTCGCTCCGTGATGACCGGGTTTGTAAATGCGCTGGCCATCCTGATCTTCATGGCGCAGTTGACCGAATTTCGAAATGTGGGTTGGGAGATGTATGCGATGGTCGCAGGCGGGCTTGCGATTATTTATATCCTGCCGCGCTTTACCAAAGTTGTGCCTTCTCCGCTGGTTTGCATTATCGCGCTGACGATCTTCTCAATGTTTACTGGAATGAATCTGCGAACCGTGGGCGACATGGGTGAACTCCCCTCCACCCTGCCGATTTTCCTTTTTCCTGATGTGCCTCTCAACCTGCAAACGCTCTGGATCATTCTCCCTTACGCCGTGCCGCTGGCGATTGTGGGTCTGCTCGAATCTTTGATGACTGCGACCATCGTGGATGATTTAACCGATACCGAGAGCGCAAAGAACCGCGAATGCACCGGGCAAGGCATCGCCAACATTGTCTCCGGATTCTTCGGCGGCATGGCGGGTTGCGCCATGATTGGACAATCGGTGATCAATGTTAAGTCAGGCGGGCGTGGACGTCTTTCGGCGTTTGCGGCGGGCACCTTTTTACTCCTGCTGATTGTTGTGCTGGGCGATTGGGTAAAGCGCATTCCCATGGCAGCGCTGGTGGCGGTGATGTTCATGGTGGCCATCGGAACCTTCAGTTGGGCATCACTGAAAAACCTGCGCACCCATCCGAAGATGTCGAGCCTCGTGATGATTGCGACCGTGGCGGTGGTGGTGGTTACCCACAATCTTGCGCTTGGAGTGATGGTCGGTGTGTTGATGAGCGCATTGTCATTTGCCCGCAAGGTGGCCCAAGTCTTCCGGATCACCTCCACGCTGGATGAGAAGAACGAAGAGCGCACGTATATCGTCGAGGGACAGGTCTTCTTCGTGTCAGCAAGCCGGTTTTGCCAAAGCTTCGATTTTCGTGAAGCATTGACGAAAGTTCGTATTGACGTTTCCCGTGCTCATTTCTGGGATCTTTCCGCCGTGGGCGCGCTGGACAAAGTGATCTTAAAATTTCGTCGGGACGGCACAGCCGTTGAAGTGGTCGGTCTCAACGAAGCAAGCGCGACCATTGTGGATCGTCTTGCCATTCACGACAAACCCGGGGCGCTTGACCGGCTTCTGGAACATTAACTAAACTTACCTATGCCCACTATTATCACCTGCACGGACGGCTCATTATATGCGCCAAGCGTTTATGACCTCAGCGCCTGGGCCGCCCGGCGGATGCATGCCGGCATCCATGTTCTTCACATGCTCGACTTTCATCGGGAACGCGCGCAAATCGCCGACTTCAGCGGCAGCATTGGAGTGGATGCGCGCGAGGCATTGATGCAAGAACTCGTTGCCTTGGAAGAGGCCAAGGGACGCGTGGCGCTCAACAAAGGGAGGGCAATCCTCTCCGAGGCAGAACGCCAGATCAAAGCAGCAGGGATTGAACGCGTGAAAACCGAGCAACGCCACGGCGCGCTCGTGGAAACTCTGGAAGAGATGGAACAAGCCGCGGACATGGTGGTGATCGGGCGGCGCGGTGAATCAGCCGATTTTGCCAAACTTCACCTCGGCGGAAACGTGGAACGGGTCATCCGCAGCAGTATCCGCCCTGTGCTGATTGCTTCGCGCAAATTTGTTCCAATTGAGAAATTTTTGATTGCCTTTGACGGCAGTCCAAGCGCGAAGAAAGCTGTCGCTTATGCGGTTGAGCAGCCGTTGCTCAAAGGGTTGGAGTGTCATCTCTTGATGGTGGGCCATTCTGACGCGGGACATAACCAGGAACTGGAATCCGCCCGCTCACAACTGGCTGAAGCCGGGTATGCGGTCGTGAGCCGTCATCTTTCCGGCGATGTCGAAAAGGTCATTGCCGAAGTCATTCAGGCAGAGAAAATTCAGTTGCTCGTGATGGGAGCCTATGGGCATTCGAGGATCCGCCAATTGATTGTCGGCAGCACCACGACAACGATGGTGCGCACCTCGCTTGTTCCCGTGTTGATGTTTCGTTAAGACGTTCCTCACCCACTGAATGGCAGTGGGTGAGGAACCGGGAAATGATCGGCCAAAGAGTTTTCAAGGCGAGCCTGGAACGTCCTGGTTTCCAGTCCACCCCAAAATTTCAGATTGCTTTGCGTGCAGAATCGCCAATGGCATCGGCGATGGCGCGGTTTCACTGAAGCGGAGTTAAGCTGCTTCTTTCTTCTTGTTACACTTCTGGCACACCTTCTTTTCTTTGGTGGCTTCCTTGCAGCATGCGTGAGTGCAATCTTTCTTCTTGGCGATCGCTTTGTCACAGCAGGAGGCATCTTTCTGGCACTTTTCGCAGGTCTTTTCTGCGTCACGCGCTTCCACGCAACATTTGTGACTGCAATCTTTGCCGGTAGCTTTGGCTTTGACGCAGCAACTTTCTGCGAATGCGCTGTTTGCGCCGAAAGAAAGGGCGAATGCTACGGTAAGTAGTGAGAATGCTTTGATGAGTTTCATATTTTACTTTGTTCCTGGAACTAATGTTTGCCTGTATCCTGGTGGCATACCTTTGCTTGACAGACACAGGTGAACTGAGGCTGAAACTGACAGAATACCCTGCGTTTGTCGATAGGCATCTCCCCTGATACCGAGTAGTCGGCGCATCCCAGTTTCTTTCAGTGCGTCTCAATCCTGAACACCGGGAGGACGCCCGGTGAACTCGCAGCCGAGGACGACTACGCTACGTAGGGCAGGCCTCCGCCTGCCCGTTCAATCCGCGTATCCTACGTTCCCGGGCACTTTCGGATCATCCGAAAACCTTCCTAAACGCCTGAAAATCAGGCGATCCTCGCTATCGGTTGAATCATCCTAAAAACGGCAGTTTAAGGCAGAGACACAGAGAGGCAAAGGCGCAGAGAGAGGGGAGAGTGCACCGGAACGCCGGATTTATCCGGCAGCAATCTCCAAACTAAACGGTGATCCGATAAATAATGGCAGGTCGCTCCAGTATCTCGCTGCTGCCGGATAAATCCGGCGTTCCGAGGATTTCCAACTGCTTCTGCCATCCATGCAACCACACGACACCTCCTTAAACTTACTTCGGAAATATCCGTGCTCTTTCCGCAAAAACCTTTAAAAACCCCCGCATGGAAATGGACCTCGAAACAGACCTCACCAACGACGAAGTATATCAAAAAGCCCTCAAAGAGCTCACCAGCTTCGGCTTTCACCAAAGGGAAAAGATTGGCCCTCTCTTCCCCAAGGACTGCAGAGAGCCCGACGAGAAAGGCTACTTGGGCCCGACTAATCGCCATCTCGGTGCCACCGGCTGCCCATCGCGAATCAACATTGCGCTGACAAAATCTATCCCATTCATCGACCACATTGCCAGCTTCCCGGAATCGTGTTGAAAAACGATATCAATATTTCCGTCGTTGTTCAAATCTGCCAAAGCCGCAGCGCGCCAACCTGATCCGATGGGGTGCCCATTCCGCAGCAACTCCGCGCTTTGAAAATCGGAGCCGTTCATTAACCAAACTGCCAGCCTACCATTGACATGTTGCATTAAAATGTCGCCTTGCTTGTCGCCATTAAAATCCGCCACGCCAATTATACGCCAGATGGGTGCAAGCGGTTGACCATTGCGGATCGATATCGAGTTGATGAACGCAGCCCCGTTAAGATGCCAAACAGCAAGTTTGCCGTTGTCGTGCTGAAACAGTATGTCTGTTTGTCCGTCGTTGTTAAAATCATTAAGCCCAACGATTTTCCAGCTCGGACCAACTTTTCGAATGGATACTGAGTCAATGAATTCGGTCTGATTCATCAGCCATGCCGTAATGCGTCCATCTTCATGCTGCCAAAGAATATCCCAATTAGCATCGCCGTTGAAATCAGCCTGTCCAACAATCTTCCAGCCAGGACCTACGCGAGTGCCGTTTCTCAGCAAGGCGCCGCGGACGAAAGTCGTTCCTTCCATCACCCACGCAGCAGTCACACCATTTGTATCCTGCCAAAGCAGATCGGGCCGCACGTCTCCGGAAAAGCTTGCCGAGGAAGAAACCATTTCGAATTGGCCTGTCTGCATGTCTCCGGAAAAATTTGTGGAGATGTAGCTGCCGGTTCCCGGCGTAACGAAGGTCAGAGTGGTATTGATGGAATGAAACCCAAGGGTCGCGCTGGTGGCATCGGATTTGACGTAGGTGTAAATGCCATTCGTTGCAGCAGTAACACCAGTCACAGGGACGATATTGAAAAAATTATTAGTTCCAGTAGAGGATACAAAAAGAAAGATGCCATCACCCGGGAACACCCCATTCCCATCGCTGATTGTCATCCGCAAGGTTTGGCCCACGAGCGTTGTTCCCGCTTCCTCGCCGCTCTGGGTAATCACAAAATTGTGCGTCCCAATCTGGATCGAACCCCTGCGAGGGATCTGGCCATTGTTTGGGGCAACCGATAAAATTACCGCATCGGGACCACGCCCAATCTCCGTTCCGTCGATAGAAATCCACGCATTTGTGTTTATGACAATAGAATCAAGACACATGCCCCATCCCATAATGTGTAGATTGTTCGTTCCAGCTGAGGGCACGGATGCTTGATTCCAAAATAATGTTGGATTACATTGAACGTTCAAAGTAGCTGCGGAACTGGTGATCGACCCTGCTTTATTTGAGACCACTACATGATACGTACCCGCACTTTCCTGTTGGATATTCCAAATAACCAAATTGGACGAAACTGCACCTTCAAGGAGGTTCCCATTCTTGAACCATTGGAACGAGAATGGCATTGGGCCTGTAACACCCACTGAAAGTTGAAACGTAGAATCCACCAGCTGTGTGGAACTCTGCGGGTGTTGATGAATGTGAGATGCCGTCAGTTTAGCCAATGCACTTGGATTCTGTCCAACGGCGGTTTTCATGACAACTCGATAGGCACCCTCGTCAGCGGCCGAGACATTCCTGATGGTCAGGCTGTCGTTAGTCTCACCTGGAATTAGAACCCCATTGAATTGCCATTGATAACTCACGGGATAGGAACTGACAGCACGAACACGGAAGGCGGCCGTTTCAGTGAGTTTTTTATCGACGTTCTCTGGCTGTTCAACGATGAAAACACCAGTTGGCCTTAAGCCTACCGAATGCCCGCCAGCCAGAGCCAAAGCCAAAAAATTTGTTGCTCGAGCAGGTACGTGACTATTGAGCCCCCACATGGATACTGTTCCGTCAGACTTCAATACGGCACAGCGGCCATAGTGAGTTGCCATTTGAACTACATTCGAAAGATTTGGAGGGACAATCGACTCACCCCAGTAATTCGGAGCAGTCACCAGCACATTTCCGCTCTTCTTCAGAATCATGCTGGAAATCCAACCGGCAGCAATTGCCTTTGCATCTGAAACAGAGGAAGAAATTCCAAACTCCCCCCAACCAACTACGGTTCCATCTGATTTTAGAGCGAGATTATGATAAGCCCCCGCTGCCACAGCTACTACATCTGTCAGTCCTTGCGGCACAGACGTGGCGCCTCCATAACCGTTACCCCATGCCGCGACGGTGCCGTTACTTCTCAAAGCCACGCTAAAATCGGCACCTGCTGAGATTCCTATGGCATCAATGAGCGGTGGAGGAGCCGCTTGTCCATTGTAATTACGTCCCCATCCAACAATCGTCCCGTCCTTTTTCAATGCAAGACTGTGAGTGTCTCCTCCAGCGACAGCGACGACATTTCTTAATCCCGCCGGAACGTCACATTGACCGTCTGAATTAATTCCCCACGCGACTACTGTCCCATCAGCCCGCACAGCAAGAGTATGGCCTCCGCCACAAGCAATGGAGATGATGCCAGATATCCCCAATGGGGCATTCGTCTGGTCGCCTCAGAGGATTGGTAAACCCATCGGTTTTGATGATAAGACCGCTACGTTTACTGTTACGTTCGTTTCTCTTTCCCAATCCGTGACGAGTTTGACTGTATAAATGCCGGAGTCTGCATCCTGGGCGTTATCTAAATTCAACGTGGCGTTTGTAGCCTCAGGAAGATCAATCCCTTCAAATTGCCACTGGTATCGAATCGGAACGGCGTTCGTCGCGGAAATCGTCAGGGCTAAATCTGTTCCCGCAAAGATGTAATCATCCCGAGGGGATTCAAGAATTGAGGGAAGATCCCCAAATGCCAGTTTCGCCGAAGCTCTCACGGAAGCCCCATCTCCTGTTATCACGACAGTATAAATTCCTGCATCCGTGGACTGCACATTGCTGAGCAGCAACTCGGCACTCGTTGCAAAAGGGATATCAGTTCCGTTTAACTGCCATTGATATTGGATCGATCCGGCAGTGTTTGCCTCAACACGAAAGAGGACTGATGACCCGAATTCGGAAACGACATTTGTTGGTTCGGAAGTGATAAACGGTCCGATAAAAATTGCGTAATTCTGAGCATACCCGCAATCAATGGCCACGACATTCGTAAGACCATGCGGCGGAGCGGGCATCTCATAAACGGTCGTGACACTGCTTGAATAGACAACTTTCCCCCAACTTACCACCGTGCCATTGTCCTTTAACGCAAGGCTATGATAAGCACCCGCCGCGACGGCAACGACGTTGGAAAGCGTGTGAGGCGGAGAAACCTGCCCATACGTATTGTTCCCAAATCCGACGACAGAACCGTCATTCTTCAGAGCCAACGCGTGACTTCCTCCCGCGGCGATCGCAACCACATCATTCAGTCCAGTGGGAACGATTAGAGGAAAATTTGCAGCCCAACTCACTACATGTCCGTTATCAAGCAGAGCGAGGGCAGAGGTGCCGGAGGCAATCGCAACCGCATTCGTTATAGTCGGGTAATTAACCCCGCTATAGCTGGGAGGACTGGTTAGATGAACCACTGTTCCATTGGTTCTTAGAGCCATTTTGTATGGCAAGCCAGCGACCGCGATAACATCGTCCAACTCCAAATTGAGAGTCGCGTTGGTATAATGACCGGTCCATTGCAGTAATTTTCCATCGCTCTGAAGGGCAATGCCCTCGGCAAAATCAATAATATTACTGAGGATCGGATAGCCTGCATTGTCGCAGACGATTCCTGAGGAATTGAGGAAATAGTTTTTACCATTAAAGCTGAGAGGAATAACTTTTACAATGTCCGCCAAATCCAGAGGAATAGTCGTTTCAATTTGGGAATGCATATCGCCCCATCCTACAACTCTTCCTTTGGGCATGTTGGTCAACGACAACCAATTGGCCTGGTGAGCGTATGCACTAAAAGTGGAAACCAAACAAAGAAGGAGGATGCGCCCGAACATAGTATAATAAAAACACTTTATTATCAGATTAATCCACCCTTGGGAAGAAGCATCGGCAATACGAAACCAGCTCACCTCTCGCGTCCATCGGATCTTTATTATGGGAACCTGGAATGCTTTACGTTGAGCGTACCGACGACAAAGCCATCGCATCCGTCCGCCGTGAATTTCCAGATAGCGAAATGGAAATCTAAGGAGAATACCCGAGAGTGAAGCTACCCGAGGACGCCTACGAAGCTCCCGAATAGACGCTGCTGACCCTCTCGGAACAGCTCAAAACGGATGTCATTTGGATGAGTTTTCTGAGTGCGGTGGATGCATTTCAGTTTCATCATTGTCGATCTGGGAAGTGCATGCGATGGCTTGTCATTGGTTGCTTTGTAGAAGAGCGCAAGTGGGAGCGAGTGGAACGCAATCCGGAGCCGTGGGAACGCGAGAACTTTTTCAATGATAAAAGCCTTGAGTTTGAACTGAAGTGGAAAGACACGCAAAACGGGAAGGACGAGTTGCGACGGATCTGGCGGGAAGCTGAAGTTCAACCCGGAAAGACGGAGCCCAATTAAGACTCTCGAGATTGCGCTCACAAAATAGCCCGCCAGTTAAAACTGCCTCACTACAGGTCATAGAATCCGTTTTATTCCAAACTGGCAACCGACCCAGGTGCCCGTGCTGAGGAAATGCGGTCGCCTGATTGCAGGTTAGAGCATCGGAACGGTCGCAATAGTCACCTTCCCGTGTAACACTGCTGTTCGCGCTTTGGGAGACCTGGATTTTCTTCCGCGGACTACCGTTGCAAGTCCTGCATCATGGGCAAAATGTTGCGCAGACCATTGCTGCAGATCTTACATCGACTGCCAAACCGCGAACAGAGCATCGATGTAACTCTTCCCACGACTCCACTGTCCTTCCTTAAAGAAAACGGTTGAGAATTGAAAAATGCCGATTGAAACGGATGGCCTGCGCGTGGTCTCATGATCTCGAAAACGACAAGTCAGTGGGGTAGCATCTAACTGAACGCAGTTGAAGTATCCATTTTGCATTAACAATTCTCAATTCGTGATTCCCTTCCCGCCGCAATGATACCCATCCCGTCAGAACTGGAGAACGTTTTCCGCCGCAGCCCGGAGTTGACCCGCACGTATCTGGTGGGCGGTTGCGTGCGCGACGCTTTGATCGGCATTCCGCACAAGGATTTTGACATCGAAGTATTCGGGGTGAGCTATGATCAACTTGTCGCGACGTTGTCTCGCTTTGGAAGGACCGATCTCGTGGGCCGCTCTTTCGGTGTCGTGAAACTGAAAATTGGCGAATACATTTTCGATTTTACGATTCCACGCCGGGACTCAAAAGTTGCTTCCGGCCACAAAGGCTTTGAGATTCAGTTTGACGAGAACATTTCTCCCCGCGAAGCGGCTTCCCGGCGTGACTTCACTGTGAACGCCATCATGTATGACCCGCGCACGCATGAGCTCCTCGACTTTTTTGGCGGCGAAGCCGATTTGCGCCGGCGAATTCTGCGTCATACCAGCGACGCCTTTACGGAAGACCCGTTGCGGGTATTGCGCGGAATGCAATTTGCCTCCCGCTTCAATCTTCAACCCGCGCCCGAGACCATCGAACTCTGCCGCTCGATTAAAAACAGCTTTCACGAACTTGCTGTTGAACGCGTGCGCGAGGAATGGTTCAAGTGGGCTGAAAAAAGTGCGACTCCTTCCATCGGTTTGCACTTCCTGCGCGATACCGAATGGCTGGAACATTTCCCTGAGTTGCAATCCATTCTTGGCGTGCCGCAGGATCCCGAGTGGCATCCGGAGGGGGATGTTTTTATTCACACCTGCCATTGTTGCGATGCCATGGCCACACTGCCCGAATGGCAAAGCGCTGATCCGGAATCGCGCATCGTTTACATGCTGGCTGTGCTCCTGCACGACGTGGGCAAAGCGGTCACGACCGATCATCAACTGAAAGAGGGGCGGATGCGTATTGTCTCGCCCGGGCACGAACACGAAAGCGTGCCGCTCGCGGAGAAGTTCCTCGAACGCATCGGCGCTCCGCTTGCAATGCGAGACCGCGTTTACCCGCTGATTGCCAATCACATGGCGCATGTGCAACAAGTCACCGATCGTGCCGTTCGCCGTCTTTCCAAGCGTTTGGAGCCGGAGAATATCGATGGTCTTTGCGTGCTGATGAGCGCTGATGCCCTGGGACGCCCACCGCGTCCCCCGCAGATTCCTGAGATGGTTGGGAAACTCCGCGAAAAAGCGAACGAACTACAAGTTCATCAAGGCGCACCCAAAGCTATTTTGCTGGGACGCCACCTGATTGAACTGGGCCTTACACCGGGTGTGGAATTTGGCAAAATCTTACATGCCGCCTATGACGCACAACTGGAAGGGGTATTCTTCGATCTGAAACAAGCCAGGGAATGGCTGGCTGCACAAAAGCAATTCGAATTACCTGCCGAAGCGTTTCGCAAATTGACCTCGGCGCAGGCAATTGAAGATCCCGAATCGTTGAAGTGAACAGGAGTTGCGCGCTATTGAGTAATAACCCGCTGTCTGGTCACGGCTCGATTGAGTCCTGTTCCGACTGGATCTTGAGTTGAGTGTCGAACTCCGGTTTGTCCATTCGATCTCGCGACCTTTCGGAAGAATCCCTATCGTTTCGTCTCGCTGATGCACCAGAGATGTTCGTGGGTGCGAATAAAGAGATCCCCATCGGAAACGGCGAGGGAACCATTGGTCAACTCACTGCCGATGGCATTCACTCCGAGGATTTCATAATTCGGACTCGCCCGGAGAATCACGCAATCGCCCGATTGATTTACGATATAAATTTTGTCACCCGCGAGGACCATGGAAGACCAAAACTCGGTCTTGGCCCCGATGCCCGGCAGTCGTTCGTCCCAAATAGTCTTTCCGGTGGCAAGCTCGATGCATTCGGCGATGCCTGGGGTGTTCGGGACATAAAGATAGCCATTGTGAATGACCCCGGAGCTGAGACGGTTTTTGGTGCGCGATTTTTGCCAAAGTCGATGTGTGTCGGTGACATCCCCTGTGCCGCCTGGTTTTGCGGCGATAGTGGTTCCGTGAAATCCGCCCATGGCGACCACAATACCATCACCGTAAATCGGAGAGGTGTAGAGCAGGGGATTTAATCCGCCGACGCGCCAGAGTTCTTTGCCGGTCTTCGGATCAAAACCTTTCAACCATTCGGCCAGGCTGAGGACGAGTTCGTCGCGTCCATTGGTTTTGACGATGATCGGAGTGCTCCAGGAACCTATAATGCCTTTGCTATCTCCGGCGAAGCCATCGGTGCGTTCTTTGGGTTGCACTTGCGGGAGGTCCACCTGCCAGACGGTCTTGCCGGTCTTTTTATCCAACGCAACGAGGAAGCTCCGTTCGCCCGGACCGAAGTTCAGGATGCAGAGATCACCATAGATGACCGGGGAAGCGGCGTAACCCCATTCGTGGCTTTGTTTGCCGAGGTCGCGATGCCACAATTGTTTTCCGTCCATGTCATAGCAGAACACCCCGGCAGATCCGAACCATGCGATGACGCGTTTCCCATCGGTGGTCGGAGACGGAGAACAGACCGGGTTGGTCCGGTGAGATGTTTCTGTTTCCTGGAAGACCGTGCCGCTTTGCCAAAGTTGTTTGCCGGTGGCGCGATCGAAGCAAATGAGCGTGCGACGGTTTTCATCTTCAATGGGTTGGCTAACAAAAACCTTTTTGCCCCAAACGATCGGTGTGGAGTTGCCGCGATTGGGGAGCTTCACTTTCCATCGCACATTTTCCGTGTCGCTCCACTTCGTCGGTAGATTGGTCTCAGTCGTGATGCCATAACCAGTGGGCCCCCGCCATCCCGGCCAATTGGCTGCGAGCGCCGATGTGGTAATGACGCTAAAGAAAAAACCGAGGGAAAGAAAATAAGCTGTCGCTTTCACGTAGGGCAGGGTAGCGAATGAAATTGTTCTGTCGAGCATGTGAAGTCCGAAAGCTATGATTTGCATCCTTGAGTGCTGCGGCTGATTTGCACACAGCCGCGCTCCGATTAGGCGTTAATCTTGTGCCAGGCGCGAAAATACTTCGTTAGTTTCGCGGTAGTTTTCTCATCCACTTTTTTGAAACGGAGCACGTTCATGTTGTCTTCCAAATCCAGGATTTTGACGCGCCGCGCGAGAGGGTGACTTGCGGCGCGCTCGACAAAGGCGTCGTAATCTTCGCCATCGCGTTTGGTGAGATGATCCACCGCATCCAAAACGTTTTTCGAAAAACCTTCCCTGGCCAGTGCCTTGATTGTCCATGCGCTCTCTTCGATCACGTCGTGCAATACGGCCACCATCTTTTCGTCGGTATCGGTGGCGCGCATCATCATGCGCAACGGATGCAGAACATATGGGGCGCCGTTTCTATCCTTTTGTCCACAGTGCGCTTCAACAGCAATTTGAATGGCGCGCTCCAGTAATTCATTGTTGTCGCGACGATTTTTCGTTTTCATAGGACGAAGTTAATCAATCACCGCTTCTGCGCAATCGGCGGAAGGCTTGTTTTCTGAGTAGTAGCAGTTTTTATATTTCTTATGTCCATGTTGTTTCCACCGGATAATTTTCATTTGTCAGCCGCCGTTGGTTGGGTTGAGTTGGGAAATCCAGTGGAAGCTCTGGCTGAACTTGAAAAGATTGCAGCGCGTTACCGGGACGAATTTGTGGTGTTGGAAGTCGAATGGGTCATTCGCGCGGAACAAAAGGATTGGGACGCCGGGTTGGACATCGCGCGTCGGATGGTGCGGGCGGCATCGGAGAAAGCCTCCGGTTGGCTGCATCAGGCCTACGCCTTGCGACGGGTGAAGGAAGGTGGATTGAAGGCGGCATGGGAGTCGCTACTGCCCGCGTATGAGAAATTTCCGAATGAACCGATCATTGCCTACAATCTGGCCTGTTACGCCTGCCAGATGGGAAACACAGATGAATGCCGTGATTGGTTGCAGCGCGCGCTGAAGTTGCTTGGCAAAGCAGAGTTTAAGAAACTGGCGCTGAATGATCCCGATCTGAAAGCGCTTTGGGACGAAATTAGAGATCTGTAATTTGTTTGCGTAATCCGTCCACCCGACGTTTCGTGTAAGAAAGAATGAACGCCGCCCCCCAGAACCTGAGACTGCATCCCGGCGACGCACTGATCATCGTGGATGTGCAAAATGATTTTCTTCCTGGTGGCGCATTGGCTGTCCCTCGCGGCGATGAGGTCATTCCCGTGCTGAATGAATACATCTCCATTTTCAAGGATCATAACCTCCCCATCATTGCAACACGCGATTGGCACCCGCCGAACCATTGTTCGTTCACCGAACATGGCGGCATCTGGCCGACGCATTGTATTGCCGAATCACACGGCGCGGCATTCGCGAGCGGTCTTGAACTGCCGAGAGACGCGCTCCTGATTTCCAAGGGAACCGCTTTCCGTAGCGAAGCTTACTCCGGCTTCGAACAAACGCATCTCGCCGACATGTTGAAAGAAATGAAAGTTTGCCGCGTGTTTGTGGGCGGTCTTGCGACCGATTACTGCGTATTGAATACGGTGAAGGACGCTTTGCAGCACAGCTTCGAAGCTTATTTTCTCGCGGATGCTTCACGCGCGGTGGACGTTAATACGGGCGACGGCGAAAACGCCGAACGGGAGATGAACGCGCTTGGAGCCCAGTCGGTGGAATTGATCGATCCCAAATGATGAATACTCCTTCCGAAGCGCTGCTGACCGATCTTTATCAGCTCACCATGCTGCAAGGGTACTTCGAACAGCGGATGAATGAGACCGCCGTCTTCGAATTTTTTGTCAGGAGACTGCCGCCAAAGCGAAACTTCCTTATCGCTGCCGGGTTGGAACAGGTGCTGGAGTTTTTGGAAGGTTTTCATTTTTCAGAGGAGGACATCGCCTGGCTCGGAACGCAGAAGAATTTTCATCCTGAGTTCCTGGAGTTCCTGAAAGACCTGCGCTTCACCGGTGATGTGGATGCGATGCCCGAAGGCACTTTGGTGTTCGCCAACGAACCGCTCATTCGGATCACGGCGCCGATGCCGGTCGCGCAGTTCATCGAAACGCGCCTCATCAACCTGTTGCAGTTTCAGACGATGATCGCTTCGAAAGCGGCGCGTTCTGTGTTGGTCGCGCCCGGTAAGGGGTTGGCCGAATTTGGATTGCGACGGGCGCATGGAGCGGAGGCGGGTTTGCTGGCGGCGCGGGCTTGTTACATCGCCGGTTTCACCAGCACGTCAAATGTGCTCGCCGGAAAAAAGTTTGGCATCCCCATTTCGGGAACCATGGCGCATGCCTTTATCCAGTCGCATGAAGTCGAAGAGGACGCGTTTCTTCATTTTGCACGATCGAATCGGGACAACGTTGTTTTCCTCATTGATACCTACAACACCGAACGAGGCGCAGAGAAGGTGGTGAAACTTGCGCCACAGTTGAAAGCGGAAGGGATTCAGATTCGCGGTGTGCGGTTGGACAGTGGGGACATGGCAACTTTATCCAAACGCGTTCGCGAGATTCTGGATCGCGGCGGTCTGCAAGAGGTGAAGATTCTTGCCAGTGGAAACATTGAAGAGGAAGAGTTGCGCCGGATGCTGAGTGCGGGCGCGCAGATAGATGGCTTTGGAATTGGCACGCGTCTCGCCACATCCTGGGATTTTCCCTATCTCGAGTGCGCCTATAAGTTGCAGGAGTATGACGGTCGTTCCACCCGTAAATATTCCGAAGGCAAAGTCACATGGCCGGGGCGCAAACAGGTTTTCCGCAGCCTCGATTCCGCCGGAAAAATGAACGGTGACACCCTGGCTCTGATCAACGAGGCGCTGCCGGGAGAAGCCTTGATCCAGCCAGTGATGCGTGAAGGCAAACGGGTTCAGGCAAAACCGGCTTGTTCCGAAATGCGCGAATATTGTCTGCACCAGCTTTCCCGACTTCCCGAAACTCTGACGCAGCTTGAGCCGACCGAATATCCGGTTCACATTTCGGAAGGGATGAACGATCTCGTTGCGCGGTTGGAACGGGATCGGCGCTCCTGAACTTCAAAAAGGAATGAGTTTTTCGGATCTTAGAATCAAGCAAATCGAAACTTCAGCCGACACTCTGACTGTCGAACTGATGGATGGACGCACATTGACTGTCCCGCTGGCTTATTATCCAACCCTGCTGCATGCGACTGAAAAGGAGCGCAAGGACTGCGCTCCAATTGGAGCGGGATATGGCGTTGAATGGCCGTTGTTGGATTACCACCTGAGTGTTGAGGGACTAATGCGGGGACAGCCCGAAGCTCCTGGCTTGCGCCGCGTTAAAACTGCAGCTTAACGGCACTTGCCGGGAGATATTAGAACGATTACCAAAAGTAATTTCCGAAAAGAATGGATTCGAAGAATGTTTTGGCTCGCCCTGATACGAATTCCAAAGTTATTCATCAGACTGGGGAGCGATCCCTCAAGATCGCTCAATCCAGTATGGTGAATAACTTTGCCGCCGGGCATACTGGCGACGATTCGGCCACACTGG
>JACDHS010000080.1 GCA_013820875.1 Verrucomicrobiota bacterium
GTTTTCGGATGATCCGGAAGTGGGCTTGAGACCATCCAGGCGGTTTCCGGATGATCCGGAAGTGGACTTGAGACCATCCAGGCGGTTTCGGGATGATCCGAAAGTGGGCTTGAGACCGTCCAGTCCACGTTCCGGGCGACCTAAAGTGAAAAACCCCTTATTTTTCGACATTTCGCCCGAATGAAGCTTTTGAACCTGCCGCAAAATCCGAGATAACCGCTAATCTACGCTGATAGTCGCTAATGGAGAGCGGATGTGCGAGACAAGGACTCACCCGGCAATTGGTTCGCTTGCCAAGCTGTTTTCCCTGCGAATTCTAATCGCGAAGTGTCCGAAGAATAGCCAGGACACAAAGCAAACCGAGAAAGGTCGGACCGCAGACAAAAATAAACGCAACGAAATCGAACTTGAGCGAAACCCAGGCGATCAGATGAGGGCCCAGAACAATACTTTCCCCGAGAGAATGTCGAGTTGGCGCATCGGTTTCACGTTTTTCACCCTGACGTAAAAGATAAAAATGTCACGTCCCATTGGCGACGATTTCGTTCAATCTTATCGCGGCGTTTGAGATTGCGTTTCCGTTCCTTCAAGTGATGCCACTCGTTTTGGATTGCCTGGGGCTTCCCCGTTCATGATTTGCATTGAGGTAGGGTGCGCCAGCACTGAAAAAGGGGCAAAAAACTTGTCGAAAGTGCCCCTTTTTGTATGCTGGCCGAAGAATCCTCAGACAAAAAAACCGGCGAACGAGTTAAAGC
This sequence comes from Verrucomicrobiota bacterium, assembly GCA_013820875.1. Lineage (GTDB taxonomy): Bacteria > Verrucomicrobiota > Verrucomicrobiia > Limisphaerales > JACDHS01 > JACDHS01. The sequence goes on from JACDHS010000080.1 coordinate 756, forward strand.
TAATCTGAAGCTCGACCTTGCTTGGGCTGATGCTGCTTCACTCGAATTTGGAATCAAGGCAAAGCTTGCGAACGACACTTGCGCGAGTTGATCTGAAGAGCTCAGTGCGGGAAAACCGCCCGCCGGAATCTGTGAGGGGGGGCACTGGGTAACCTGCCGCAGGAACGGAGCGCGGCGTAACCGTTTGCGGTTCGTCGTTTCTATGGTTGTGCGAAGCATCAGCCGCAGCACGTGAGAATGTTCGAGCGTCATAGAAGGCCCAGCAAGCGCAACGTTCCAACCTTGAGCGCTGCGGCTGATCCTTCGAACCCAATGTTGAAACATTGGGCTATTCTCAAGTGTTCCTCCGGAACAGGAATTCACCGATCGAAGACTTTTCCAAATCCTATTCTACTGAAAACAGCGAGAAACCACAGATTTTTAACGGGATCGGAAGGATTGGGGTGCGAGAACACAAAAAATGGAGATAAGAGATCAAGCGGGCTGGAACGCTGAGTAATCTTGGGCAGACAAAAATACACCCGCAGACGCCTGAAACGTCTGCGGGTCTGGCGAAAGTCTGATTGCTTAAGCTTCGTCGCCGTTATTGCCGATCGCTTCGACCGGGCAACCTTCCATGGCTTCCTTGCATTGAGCCTCTTCTTCGGGGGTAGTTGGTTGGTTGAAAACGAAGGAATAACCGCCGTCGTCATTGCGGGTAAAGTTGTTCGGCGCGGTCTCGCGGCACAGATCGCAATCAATGCACTGGTTATCTACAAAAAATTTGCCGGTAACGTTGTCGGGATATTTGTTAGCGATGTCAGCCATAAAGTTAGCAGACTATAGGTTCGCCCTGCGGAAAATTTCAAGAGCGATTTCAGATGAGAATTTTTTAACCACGAATGAACAGGAATAACCGCGAAGTTACATGGATGAATGGTTGCATTGTTGCATGGTGAAAAAAGGCACCGGATTCCCACGTGGGCTTCGGCTGCAGACGGTTCCCACTATGCAACGATGTAACCATTAAACTATGTAACCCCTCCTCTCCGCTATTCCCGGCAACGGTCGATGACTTTTGGCAGAATCCCACTGACGAAAGCGACCTCTTCCACAGTGGAGTCGCGGCCCAGTGAAAAGCGGACCAGGGCGTTGGCTTCATTTTTATCCACGCCGAGCGCTGTCATCACATGCGAGGGTTCCAATGAACCGGCTGAACAAGCAGAACCGCTCGAGGCGCAAACACCTTCCAGATCGAGATTCGCCAGCAACGTCATGCTGTCCGCGTTCTCCACCGTAAACGAAATCGTGTTGGCGAGTCGTTGCGTGCGTGATCCGCGAAAGTGAACGCCCGGAAGCGTTTCAATTGTTTTTGAGAGAGAGGCAGTGAGCGTGTTTAGATTGTCCTTCGGAAACACTGGCGTTTTAACAAAGCGTTCTGTCGCTTCGGCAAAGCCGATGATGGCAGGCAGATTCTCTGTTCCAGCGCGTCTTTCATTTTCGTGCCCGCCACCGAAGAGGATGGGATCGGGTTGCAACGGCGATTTGATGAACAACGCACCGGCTCCTTTTGGCCCATGAAATTTGTGAGCGCAGGCGGTCACCAGGTCGGCATTGAATTGATGAACGTTTTCGAATGGTTCTTTGCCAAACCATTGTACTGCGTCCGTATGAAAAATGATTCCGCGTTCCCGGCAAATGGCTCCAAGCTCGGCAATCGGCTGAATCGTGCCGGTTTCATTGTTCGCTGCCATCAGCGAGACAAAGATGGTGTCGGGACGAATGGCGCGCTTTAAATCTTCGGGATTGATAAGGCCTTCGCTGTTCACCGGCAGGTAACTAACATCAAATCCTTCCTTCTTGCGCAGGTAATCGAAGCAATGCAGCACGGCATGATGTTCGATTTGTGAGGTGATGATATGCCGCCCCTTGTCGCGCAACAACCGCGTTGTCCCGAAGATCGCCAGATTATTGCTTTCGGTTCCGCCACTTGTGAAAATGATCTCACTCGGTTTCGCTCCCCAAACTTGTGCGACGCGATCGTGGGCCTCATCCAGAATTGCGCGCGCATTGCGTCCGACATGATGAACACTCGATGGATTTCCCCACACATCAGTGAAAAATGGCAGCATCGCATCCCGCACCGCAGAATCCAGCGGGGTGGTTGCATTGTAATCGAAATAAATAGTTCTCATCTGCGAAGTGAGTCGTCTCAGCGAATTGTAGCGCAGGTTTTCAATCAGGCTTGCCATTGCACACTCTAAGAGCCGTCTGATTACAGGTGGAACGGGCTACCGGCCCGTTGTCGGCGGCAACCTGCCGCTGACTGTTCGAGTGTCCAACTCACCAATCGGTGTATGTGTGTTGCCGTCTCTGAACTCGGCGGGCTAGTAGCCCGTGCCACCCTCTCATCGCTTACGGCTCCGTCTGCTCCGCAGCAGCGGCCACAGCCTTCTTCGGAGCCGCTTTCTTGGGAGCCCTCGGTGCGAACTCGAAGCTCACTTTGCCTTCTTTGAAAACCAGATAGGACGAGAAGGGACGTCCTTTTTTCGAAATGAACTTGTGCAGCAAATCGGTCTTGTTGGTCTCCAGCAGTTTCCTGATCTGTTCCTTTTCAATCGGACGTTGCAAAATGATTTTGCCAGTGCGGAAGTCGCATCCCTCTTTGCGAGCAGCCTTCTCACAAATGTAATTCATCCCGTGCTCGTAAACTGCCGCGCCGCACTTCAGACATTTGCCAATCGGTTCCTGGCCTGAGAAATCCACCTCGACAGGAGCGCCATCACCGTCCGGCCTGTCCTGGCCAAAATCGAACTCGGGTTTGTGTTCCGGCCCCATCTTGATGATTGCTGCAAAGGGACGTCCCATCTTGCTGCGAAAACCTTGCAATGGCCCCACTTGTCCTTTGCTGATCAGTTCTTCGACTTCAGGAATCTCGAACTGGCGGCTGGCCACGATCTTCCACATTGCGAAATCGCAACTTTTGCACTGAAACTTTTTGTAGGTCTCCTTGATGGTGCCACCGCATTTTGGGCAAGGCACTCTCAACTCACCGAAATCGCCGGGAATTTCGTCGCTTTCGAATTGTTTGGTTCGATCAACAATTCGCTTTGTCATGTCAGCAATCTGGTGCATGAAATCGGAACGCTGCAACTGCCCGCGCTCCATTTGTTTCAATTTGAATTCCCAGTTGCCGGTCAGTTCCGGGGAAGAGAGTTCGGGAACGCCGAGGCCGCGCAGCAGTGCGATGAGCGAGAACGCTTTGGCTGTCGGAACCAACTCGCGTCCTTCGCGGTAAATATATTTTTCGAAGATCAGACCTTCGATGATTGAAGCGCGTGTTGCAGGCGTGCCGAGACCTTTTTCGCTCATGGCTTCGCGCAATTCCTCGTCATCAATCAGTTTGCCGGCGCCCTCCATGGCGCTGAGCAGCGTAGCTTCCGAATAGCGTGGTGGTGGCTTGGTCTGGTGGCCACTGACCACAACGTCGTTGGTCTTGACGTTCTCGTTCGGTTGCACCGGAACAAGATTCGCCGTCTGATCATCCGATTGCGCTTCGCGACCGTAGATCGCCATCCAACCGGGGTTGACCATTACCTTGCCTTCGGTTTTGAACGGTTCGTTTTCTACGCGGGTAATGCGGGTGGTAACGAGAAATTCTGCCGCCGGAAAAAACACGGCGAGAAAACGTTTCGTAACAAGATCGTAAAGCTTTTGCTCAGGTTCGCTGAGATTCTTCGGCGCTTGCGAAGTGGGAATGATCGCAAAGTGATCCGAAACTTTTGCGTTGTTGAAAATACGTTTGTTGGGACGCACCCAGTCACTGGTCAAAATCTTTTCGGCATGCCCGCTGTAAGCGGTGTCGCGCAGCATGTCCATCGTCTTCTTCACGGTGCCGATGTAATCCTCCGGCAAGGCACGGGAATCTGTTCTCGGGTAGGTGAGAACTTTGTGCTTTTCGTAAAGCGCCTGGGCCAGGCCCAGCGTGTTCTTTGCGGAAAAGCCAAAGCGGCCGTTCGCTTCCCGCTGCAAGCTGGTCAAATCAAACAGCAACGGTGAAAGTTGGCTGGTCGGTTTGCTTTCCTCGGTGACAATACCGATCTTGCCGAGGCATTTGGTACGGATTTCTTCAGCGCGATTCTCGTCCCAGAGACGTTCGGCCTTTAGTGCTTCATCTTCTTTCTTGTCCTTGGCCTGAAACTTTTCGTCGAACCAGCGGCCGATGTAGTCACCGGCTTGCGCGCCAAAGGTTCCGTGGATTTCCCAGTAACCGCGCGGGATAAATTTCTTAATCTTGTCTTCGCGCTCCACCACGATGGCGAGGGTTGGCGTTTGCACGCGTCCAACGGTCGTGAGATGGAAACCGCCCGTCTTGGAATTGAACGCCGTCATGGCGCGCGTTCCATTGATACCCACGAGCCAGTCGGATTCCGAGCGGCAGACAGCAGCATCAGCGAGCGGTTGCATGGTCTGGCCGCTGCGCAATTTCTCAAACCCCTCCCGAATGGCTGCGGGAGTCATGGATTGCAGCCAGAGACGTTGGATCGGCTTTTCCTGTCCGGAGTATTGAACGATGTAGCGGAAAATGAGTTCCCCTTCGCGGCCGGCGTCGCACGCATTAATGAAGCGATCGACTTCTTTGCGCTTGATCAGCTTGAGAAGAACTTTCAGGCGCGCCTCATTTTTTTCGATGGGCCGGAGGTCGAAATGATGCGGAATAACCGGCAGGTTCGCGAAAGTCCACTTGCCACGTTTGATCTCCTGATCTTCCGGGGCAATCAATTCGAGCAAATGGCCGACCGCCGATGAGAGGACATAGTTTTCGCTCTCAAAGTAGTCACCACTTTTCGTAAATCCTCCGAGCGCTTTGGCTATGTCATTCGCTACGGACGGCTTCTCTGCAATAATCAGCGCTTTTCCCATGTAAGCTGGACGTTTAACGTTTCATTGCAGGTGATGCAACCTGCGTTTAAGGAAAAAATTTCGGGGCAAACTTGCTCAAACACAAGTTGCTGTCAAAGTTTCATTCAAAAAGAGCCTGCAAAGCCATCGGGTGATGCAGGTGAATTGGGAGCAGGTGAAACGCTGAGGACATGGGTTTGGACCTGTGGCCGAATCAGTTTTCCGCAGTTACTTTTGCAATGATTGCGACAACAGCTTCTGGGCAGTCTCATCGCTCGGGAACCTTTCCAGGTAATGACGAAAGTGTTCCACCGCCTGTAAATGTTCCCCCCTTAGACTAAGCGCCAGGCCGAGGTCGAAATGCGCCACGGTATAGTTTGGGTTCGCTTCCAATGCCATCCGACAATGTTCGATCGTTCCTGCGTAATCTTCCAACTGCGCGAGGGTGACTGCCAGATTGTAATGAGTTTCGGCGTCGCCAGGGCGTAGCGACAGCGCCTGTTTAAAATTCGGAATGGCTTCTTGGAATTTTTGCGTCAGCGTCAGGGCTGCTCCAAGATTGCTGTAGGCGCGCGCGTAGTGTGGTTTGATCTTGATCGCGCGCCTATAATGTATGATCGCTTCGTCGAATTTGCCGTTATCTGCGAGCGCCACCCCGTAATTATTGTGCGCGAGGAAGTTGTTCTGCGTTACGGCGAGTGCCCGTTCCAGCAAAGTTTTGCTGTCCCGCCAGAAGCCGATTTGACGGTAGCTGAGGAGTGCAAGGCCGATGATGGCGACAACGGCGACTGCCGTGAAGAGGCGCTGAACGGGTGGGTTGGAGTGATGGAGAGTTGGAGTGTTGGAGTTGGCCCCCATCACTCCACCACTCCAGCACTCCACTACTCCCCCCCTGCCCGCCACCCACCAGACCAGCGCGATAAAAATCCCAATCAACGGAAAGTAAGTATAACGATCCGCTAACGCTTGTTCGCCCACGTGAACGATTCCGATCATCGGAACCAGCGTGCCGAGATACCAAAGCCAGCCGATCAGAATATAAGGCGCTTTTTTTCGGGCCAGTATTGCCCCAAAGGAGACGAGCAATAAAACGCACGTCGCGAGAATGACCTGCCCAACAGGTGGCGCTCCGAGCAGCGGATAGAAGAATGCGAGGTCGCTGGGCCAGAAGGTTTTCCCCAGGTATGCCACATACGATACGAGCGCGTTGGAGATCCGATCCGCGATGCTGAAATCGGTCAGCGTCTGCATCGTTTTGCCCGCTTGAACTTTAATCGTCACCAGGCAGGATGCGATTGTGAGCAGCAGGAAAGGAAGCTTCTCAAGGAGCAGACGGGGCCAGTGTTCAATATTCAGTGTTCGGTGTTCAGATTGGGAACGCGAAGCGCCGCCCACTGAATACTGAACATTGAATACTGAATACCGCCTCAAAGGCCACCCATCCATGAGAAGCAGGAGAAAAGGCATCGTCACAAGCATTGGCTTGCTCATCAGGCTGAGTGCGAAGAATAGCAGTGCCAGGCCATAGGCTATAGACCGTTGGCGATTGGATATCGACTTTGCTTCCGCCAAGGCATGCGTGTTCTTTGCCTGGGCATAGCTCGCATAGAACCAAATGCTCATGAGCCCGAACAACGTGCTAAGCACATCCTTACGTTCCGAAACCCACGCCACGGATTCCACGTGCAGCGGATGAATCGCAAACAGTGCTGCCACGAAAGCGCTGCGCCAGGTTGCGGTCGTCATTTTGCAAAGGAGCAGGAACAGCAAGAGTGTGTTCCCGAGATGCAGAAGAACGTTCGTGAAATGATGTCCGCCAGCGTTGCTGCCGTAGGTTTGCCAGTCGAGCATGTGCGAGAGCCAGGTGAGTGGATGCCAATTGCTGGCATGATTCGTTGTGAAAGCCCACGCAATACTTTCTTTGCTTACTCCCTTTTGGACCCATGCATTTTCCGAGACATAATCGGTGTCATCGTAACTGACGAACTCAAACCGCCAGACCTGCCAATAGCAAAGCAGGATCAGGGCAGCCAATGCTCCCGCAATGACCCAGCACCGTTTCGGGTTGCCAACAGGAGGGAGCGGCAGAACTGTTTTCGCAGGCCTGGGCGTTTTTGCTGCGCTGGACATGGTTAGTTTTGTCCGAGCAACAGGTTGAGTTGTCGTTGCGCTTCCGGATAGTTAGGGCGCAACCGCAAAGCTTCCTTAAGGTGGGGAACTGCTTCATCGCGTTTACCCTGGCGGATCAAAGTCAGCGCCAGGTTAAAATTGGCTTCGGGATTGATCGGCTCGAGTTCCAGCGCCTTGCGATAGTGAGTGATGGCTTCGTCGGGTTGGCCAAGTTCACCCAGCACATTGGCCAGGTTGTTATGGGTCCGGGCATCGCGGGTATTCTCTTTCAGAACCGCGCGGTACTGCTCTGCGGCTCGGTCCAGTTTGCGTTGCATGGCAAAGGCATTTCCAAGGTTGCTCCGCGCACTCACATTCTTTGGATTCAACTCCACTGCTTTCTGCAAGTGCTCCATCGCCTTTTCGATTTGACCCTTCATCGCGAGTGCGACGCCCAGGTTGTTATGTGCATCCACGTTTTCAGGTTCCCGTTTGAGCACGAAATGGAAATGTTGAATCGCTTCGTCGATTTGGCCGATTTCAGAAAGGGCATTGCCGAGGTTGTTGTGCGCCTGGATCAGGTCCGGTTTTATCTTTAACGCATGACGATAGTACGGAACTGCCTCGGCATGCAGCCCTTTTTCAGCGAGTGCATGGCCGAGATTGTTTAAGGCTTCTTCGTAGTTCGGTTTGATTTCAATCGATCGGCGATACTTGTCGATTGCTTCATCCACTTTTCGCAAACGTGCTTCGCCGCTCAGGCTGCGAGACTTTTCGGAAATGAAGAAACCGAGGTTGTTGTAGGCGAGATAGTTTTTATCAGTCACAGCCACTGCATGTTCGAACAACGTCATGGAATTCTGCCATACTCCGATTTGGCGCACGGTCAGAAGCGAACAGGCAACAAGCACCACGGCGCTCCCTGCAATTAAAATCTGTTTGCGCGCGTCGAACTTTGCCGTGAACTCACAAACGGTCCATGTGAGCACAATGTAAACACCAATCATCGGAATGTAGGTGTAACGATCTGCCATCGATTGAATGCCAACCTGCACAATGCCGATCACGGGTACCGCCGTGCCGATGAACCAAAACCATCCGACAAAAAACCAGGGCCGACGCCGCAACTGCCGAATAGCCAACGCAGAAATTGCCGCCAGAAGAAGCGCTGCCGCAATCACCATGCCTGTCGGCCAACTGCCCGGATGCGGATAGAGCACGGAAAGCTTCTCGGGCCAAAATAATTTGTGGAGATAGCGACAATAAGAAATGAGCGCGTTGGCAACTCGGGCATCGAGGTCGAGCGCGCCCGAAACAGCGCCCCCTTTCTTTTGCACGAGAAAGGTAATAACCGACGAGGCGACGATCAGTGCGAAGTAAGGAACTTTTTCGAGCAGCAGACGGGGCCAGTGTTCAGTTTTCAGTGTTCGGTGTTCAGATTGGGAACGCGAAGCGCCGCCTACTGAATACTGAAAACTGAATACTGAAAACCGCTTCAACGGCCACATATCGAGGAGGAAAAGAAGAAACGGCAGCGTTACCAGCATTGGCTTGCTCATCAGGCTCAATGCGAAGAAGAACAGGGCGAGGATGTAAGCCGTCACGTTCTCCCGAACGGAACGCATTGCGCCCCTGGCCTGGACGTAGCTCGCATAAAACCAAATGCTGATAAAACCAAAAAACGTGCTGAGCACATCTTTGCGCTCCGAAATCCACGCCACCGATTCCACCCGTAATGGATGCAACGCAAACAGCGCTGCAATGAATGCTGCCCGCCAGAAGAAACCAGTCATCTTGCGCAGCACGAAAAAGAGAAGAACCACATTGAACGCGTGGAACAGCAGGTTCGTTAAGTGGTGTCCTTTCGGGTTTTCCCCAAACAACTGCCAATCGAGCATGTGAGACAGCCAGGTAAGCGGATGCCAGTTCGACGCATGCCCAGTGGTGAACGCCCATTTCACGCTATCGATCGTAAGTCCCTTTTGCACCCAGGTGTTTTTTGTCACGTAGTCCGGATCGTCGTAATTGACGAACTCGTTTGTGGTTGCGCGCCAGAAAACCAGCAGCGTTACAAGCGCAAGCAACACGGGCGCCAGCCAAACAAGATGGGGAGCCGGCTCCGGGTTTGTCAGATGCTTTTCGCCGGCGCGTTTCATCTGCTGCGGATCGGGAAAATGTTTGTCCGTAACAACCCCATTTTTCCAAAACGAAATTTCAAACCAACGGACAGGCAACCAAACCCGTATTTTACACTGCGACGGAAGTTAATGGAGGAGGCTTCGGGAAAATATTTCGTTGGGCAGCTCACTTCGGCGATGGTGTAACCGAACCACAACACCTGCGCGAGCATCTGGTTGTCGAAAACAAAGTCATCCGAGTTTTCATGAAGTGGAAGACATTCCAGGATTTCGCGGGCGAAAGCGCGGTAACCGGTATGATATTCAGACAGTTTAGCCCCGAGTAGAATATTTTCCGCAAGCGTCAGGAAACGGTTCGCCACGTATTTCCACAACGGCATGCCGCCTTTCAAGGCGTGGTTCCCCAGGATACGACTGCCGAGCACGCAGGGATAAAGCCCATTGGCAATCATCGAAGCCATCGCTGGGATCAGCTTGGGTGTGTACTGATAATCCGGATGCACCATGATAACAATGTCCGCGCCGGATTCCAGGGCGAGCCGATAGCAGGTCTTTTGATTGCCGCCGTAGCCGAGGTTCTTTGGATGCGTGAACACTTTTGTGTTCGGCAGTTCCGATGCAATCCGGGTGGTTTCATCCCGGCTGGCATCATCCACAATGATCACCAGATCCACGATACCCTGCGCCATGACTTCGTCGTAGGTTTGACGAAGCGTTTTGGCGGCATTGTAAGCCGGCATCACTACCACGACTTTCTTGTCTCGGAACATGGGTGAATCCAGTAAAGGACATTCACTTGTAGCGCGAAAGCTAAAAGTGCCGATGCCAGGATCGCGGGATGTGATTGAAAAGGAAGTTACTCCACCCTCGCTCCCACCGTAATCAACTCCTCAAACCGTTCGGTCGGTTCATGGGCTGTCCAGGCCATGCCGCGCAGGATGAGCAGTCGGAAGAGTGGATCGTCAAAGGTCCACGTGAAGTGGCCAGGGATGGAGACGAAGACGCGGCCTTTGCCTTGTTCCCGGGTCCACATCAAGGGACGCGGTTTGCCAGCCTCAACACCACTGGCCAGTAGATTGAAATTGGTCTCACTGCCGATGAGATTCCAATAGCTCTCATCCACGAAATGCGCCCGTTCGAAACCAGCGCTGATCGGGTGTGATTCAAATTTCAAATCCAGTGCTCCATGCCGAAAGGCCGATGCGCCACCGCGCCAGGCCAAGCCGATGCGTTGGGCTAATTCATCGCAATGTTTATGTCCATCCACTGCAAAGTGGATATAAACAACCCCTCCGCCGCGATTTAGATAGGCATCCAGTTCGGTGGCGCGGCCGGGTGACCAGTCGGGATTGTTGGAATAGAAGACGATTACGTCGGCTTTGTTCATCTGTTCTGCGCTCGGCCATTTGTCGGCGGTTTCGACGATGACATTTTCCGCCAGTGCGAGCAGCTTTGACCAGCGGGTCTGCCAGAGCGGATAATCGTGTTCGCCTGGTCCATGGTCCTTTGGCCCGGCACAGAGGACGATGCGGAGAGACTTTGACGCTTTTGTCTTTTCCACGCTACTTTTCAGGAGCGCGTTTACTTCAGCTTTTTTGCGCGGGGCAGGTTCGCCGGGGATTTCCAAAGGAGCCGGCGCGAGCGGCGGCGGCATCATCATGTAAGTCAGCAAATCTTTGCGTTCCTGTTCAGATAAACCGTCCATCAAGCCTTCTGGCATCAATGAAATCGTGGAAGGTTTCATGGATGCGACTTGGCTCTTGGGGATTTTCGTTAAACGACCCGCGGCATCTGCAAGGACAAGTTCGATGTCGCTGCCGCCCAGGGGAACGCCGCTGATGGATTCGCCATCGGTCAGTTCTATGTTGAAAGAGATATGATCGGGATTGATTGCCGCGCTCGGCTCCAGAATATCTTTCAGGACGGACGCGTAATCGCGATGAATGAGATTCGACAATTCCGGACCGACCTTCTGTCCTTCACCATTGAAGACATGGCACTTGTAGCAACTTGCCGCTTCGCCGAAATAAATTTTCTTCCCACGCAACCAATTGCCGCCCGCAATTTCCGGAATCACGCGTTCCACAATTTTATCACCGACACTCTCTTCTGGTGTGGCCCATGGGAGAACAAAGCGCCGCAACGGGAGCGCACGATGACGATCGTCTTCGGCGGTGAACCACGAAACTTCAATGTCGGGCTGTGCTTTTAACGTAGCCTCAAGAATTACATCGAGCGGCAACCATTGGTTCTGCTTCGGAATCGCGGTCAGGTGAATCTCGTTAGCGGAAATGTTTTGCGTTTTCATTCCCGGCGCCGTGACAGCAATCCGGTTTTTCGACTTCAAAACGACCGTGACAGTTTCATCCGGATATTCGAAATCCAGTTTCGAACCGGGCTGCGTGGCTGACCGAAGCATCTGCCAGAGATCGAGTTTTGTGCGTAGAGTTAATTTCCCCGGCTTTGCAGCATCCTCCCAGAAACGCTGATGCGTGGCGCTCGCTTTGGTGAGAGCGCGAGCGACTGAACTGTCGAGGTGCGGCAACCAGAGTGAAGTTTCCTTTCCATCTGCTCCGGCGAACGCCGCTTCCACGCCTGTCAGGTCGTGTGCAAGTTCGATGGTGTCATGCTGCGGCAGCACCCCTGCTGTTTTCCGGGCAGCATCCTGGCCGCGCAATGACACTGCGTAGTTTACGGCCAGGGTTCGTGGTGTGGTGCGGACGATCAGCGTGCGTCCGTCGGCATCGACCGCTGCTGACAAAATCTTCAATTCATACCGTGGCTCGAACATCTGGTCCTGCACCACCTGGTAGCCGGGGCGCCAGTATTCGAATGGGTCACCGGCAGAAACATAGCGTCCTTCGGTGATTGTAAGCCGTTTACCCAATTCCTTTAATTGCGCGGCATCCAGGGGGCGATCGAATTCAATGTGCGTTTCACTGGCGCTCGCCGCCCAGGTCTGCACTGGTTGCGGCGTTTCTTTGTCGGCATAGGTAATCTTGTAAAGTTTCCCTTCGCCATTCGGGCCGCTGCCCCAGTCAGGTTGTCCGCTGTGAACGGCAATCACGAGGTCGCCCTGCGGTGAAACGCAGTTATCCGCCGGCAACATGTTCAAGCTGGCAATCAATTGTGTTTGCGCCACGTAACCGCCGGGAGTCTTTACCAGTTTCGTCCGCCAGATTTTGCCGCGCGAATAACCGGTCATGAACACATCGCCACGCCACTCACCCGGTCCAAAGGTTGCATCCGGTTTTTCGTTGAAAGTAAAGCCACAGGTGGATTGATGTTGCGGTCCATAATCAAACGTACTCGGTTCATCAATCACGTTGGGGAGATGCTTGGGATGCCGCGGCGGAAATCCGTAATGCCGGCCCGTTTGGATGTGCAACAGTTCATCGAGGGGATTTCCGTTCGGCAGCCAGGTGGCCCCTTCCTGATCGCTGCAAAACAAGTCGCCCTCCGAATTGATCTCCAGTGCGACAGGGAAACGAATCCCGGTGCAAATCACTTCACGTGTTTTAAAATCAGGCGAGACACGCATGATCGTGCTGCGTTCGCCAGTGAGACTGTAGGTGGACTTGCCGGTTGCTTTGTCCACGAGATAGCCATCGGCAAAGTTTGCGGTGCCGAGTCCGAAATAGACGTTCCCCTCTTTGTCCACCGCGCAACCGAGCGCGTCCACCTGGTGAAAACTTTCGTTCCAACCACTGGCAACGATGATTTCTTCATCGGCAATGTCGTCGTTATTGGTGTCCAGCAGTAATGCGACGCGATCTTTGGAAGCGACAAACACGCCGCGTCCCCTGGGATAGTTTGGTGGAGTCAACGCCATGCCGATCGGCGAGCGCAGGGGGCGCTTCGTCCAGAAAGGTTGCACCGTGTCTTCCAGTCCATCTCCGTTGGTATCGGAGAGCAGCCAAATATTTCCATCGTAGCCGAGCGCAACGAGCTTGCCGTCCTCGCGGTATTTCACGCAATTGATGTTGTTTAACTTCACTGGCAATTCACGCACGGTGAACCCTGGGACAAACATCTGGACCGGCGGCAGGTTGGAAATGGTGGTCAACGCCGTGAGTTGTCGTCCGCCGGATTCGCGAACGGCGTATTTCTTCGCGAGATAACTTTCGACCTGCGCCCGTTCCTCCGGGCTGAACACGCTGCTGTAAACCAGCACTTCCGAGATGTCCCCATCGAAGAAGCCTTGCACGTGTGGCGGTTCGCCGGTGTTGGAAAAGAGTCGTGCGCCCAGCGTCACCTCTTCCATGGTCATGGCGTTTTCCTTCCGGGCACGTTTGCCCTGGTAAACTCCATCCATCCAAACCTGGATCCCATTGGCAGCGTCCTCAATGGAGATCGTGATGGTGTGCGGGGCTTCGAAGCTTGCAGGTTTGGAGAGGAAGTTATGGACGGAGCCGAACCCGGACCCTTCGAAATTTAAAGATGAAAAGCGTTCTGTTTGTTTGGGACCGAGATCCAGATTGAATCCGCTGCGATAATCATTTTCACCTGCCCGATTTACAGAAAGCAGGCCCGGAAAATTGCCTGGATTGGATTTCGGCTGGGTGCGAAAGAAAATCGTGCCGTAAGTAAAATTGGTTGCCCTGTGAACACCGGAAAGAAAGTCGTCAACACCATCAAAGCGAATCGCGAAACCACCGGGCGTCTGCACCAGTTTGGGGCGCATGCCGGGGACGCGCTGATGCAGATCCCGCTCATGGCCGGATGCATCGAGCCACATGTCCAGAGAGGCGCCGAGGGGCGTTTGCGGTCTCTTTTTTGTTGGACCGATTTTTCTGATCTCAGAGTTGCGGGCGGCGTTATGGCGTGAGGCATCGAGCCAAAGTTGGAGGCCATTTTGCACCGGCAATGTTTCGTCGGCCCACGGTTCGATTGCCCGGCACTGAACAGCGGAAACAAACAGCGCGGCAAGAATGGTTAAGGATAGGAATCTCAGTTGCATAAAAAAGTTAAGGTTTCTGCGCCGGCAACAAAGCCGGGTCATCAAAGGTCGCGGTAGGACAGGCATCTTGCCTGTCCAACGCGGTGCGGTATTCACTCGCAGGAGGTGTGTCGAGATTCTTCCGCTGCATGGAATGCCGAGACTGTGGTTTCAGTCTTTGTCGCCGGGACAGGCAAGATGCCTCTCCTACTTTACCTTTCGGCTTCATCATGTGCCCGTGGATAACTTGAGATTTTTCAACAACGCCTCCACGCAAGCCTCCGCGAACGGCGCTTCATTGATCTCGCAATCGATCTCGATGAACGGGATGTCTGAACGCAGATTATTTTTGATCGCGCAGTAAAGGGCTTCGTCGGCCGCGGCGTCGTGAAACTTTTGTCCAGCGGCGCTGATGATGCTGATGGCTCGGCGCGGGAACAGGACGGTCACTGGGCCGGTGGAAAGGTTTACTTTGTCAGCGAGAATTTTGCCGAGTTTCGCGCATTCCTCAGGAGTGGTGCGCATCAATGTGACCTGCGGGTTGTGCGGATAAAAATTGCGTCCTGCAAATTGCTGCGGAACAGATTCCGGAGAACCAAAATTCACCATATCCAGGCAGCCCGGCGTGACAATTGCCGGGACACCTTTGCGAGCGGCAGCTTCGAGCCGGGCCGGGCCGGCTCCGAGCACGCCCCCGACGAGTTCATCGGCCCATTCGGTGGTCGTGATATCAAGCACACCGGAGACCATGCCGGATTCGATGAGGGATTCCATCGTCTTACCGCCCGTGCCCGTGGCATGGAACACGAGCACTTCGAACCCTTGCGCTTCGAGCAGTTTGCGCGCGTGTTCGACACAGGCTGTGCTGTTGCCGAACATGCTGGCGACGATGATTGGTTTGTCTTCGGTCTTGGGTGGTTTGGCATCCACCATTCCGCAGATGGCGCCGGCGGCTCGGGTGAAAATCTGCCGGGAGATTCGATTCAATCCCGACACATCCACGATGCTGGGCATCATCACGATATCTTTTACGCCGACATATTGGCTGGTGTTCCCTGCCGCTGCCACCGTGGACACCATGATCTTGGGAAAACCGATTGGTAGTGCGCGCATCACAGCGGTGCCGATGGCTGTTCCGCCGGAACCGCCGAGAGAAATAATGCCGTCCACCTTTCCTTCTGCCGCGAGCTTCGCCACGAACTGCGGCGCGGCGATGGTCATGGCTCCCACTGCTTCTCCGCGATCGCGGCGGGCGACGATTCCGGCTAAATCAATTCCTGCGGCGGAAAGAATCTCCTCCCGTGTGATGTCCGGCTTCACCTTGTGCGCTTCGAGCGTGCCGACATCGATCAACATCGCACGATGCCCGTGCTGCCAGATCAGTTCCGCGACGAACTGATGTTCTTCACCTTTAGTGTCGAGTGTTCCGAGGACTGCGATGGTAGCCATAAATTATTTGAGTGTTAGTAATTTCCTTTCCCTTGAGGGAAACCAGAACTGGAGAGTCGATGACCGTTGTGCGGTTCGGGACACAGGTGCGGGTGAAGACGCAGGGATTCTTGAAGAATATTGCGCGTCGGTTGATCGATAGAACGCTGCAAATCGCGGCCTGACTTGAATCCCAACGGGATTCCGTAACAAAGCCCAGGGTTGCGAGGCACGAGCTACCCTGGGAACGGAAATTGGAAAACATCCAACCCCAAAGGGGTTGCGTAAGCTGGAGATAAAATAGCCGGTCGTTTGCGAACCTGGGTTACGCAACCCCGTTGGGGTTGTAAAACTCCTGACGCCTGACCCAGGGTAGCTCGTGCCTCGCAACCCTGGGCTTTGTTGCGCAACCCCGTTGGGGTTGAGGAACAATGAGGGGTGCTCGGGTGAATTCATCTGTTTCGTTTGATTCAATTACAACAATTGAGATGGGAAGTTTCGCCTTTGATCTTACGCCTGCAGCTTCAATTGGGAAAACTTTTTCACTTCGCATGTAATGGCGGTTTCGGTGGGTAAACGTTCCATCGAACTCGCGCCGTAGAATCCGTCCACACCTTTGCAACGTTGCAACATGAAGCTGGCATCCTCCGGGCTGGCGATCGGGCCGCCGTGGCAGATGACCAACACATCGGAACGAATCGATTTGCAGGTATCCACGATTGCCTGCACTTCGCCGACACAATCGTCCAGCGTCTTCGCCGTGCGGGCGCCGATGCTGCCGCTGGTTGTCAGGCCCATGTGGGCGACGACGATGTCCGCTCCGGCCTCGGTCATGAGCTTGGCTTCGTCGGTGTTGAAGACGTAAGGCGTTGTTAAAAGGTCAAGTTCCCGCGCCGCGGCGACGCAATCCACTTCAAGCTGATAACCCATGCCGGTTTCTTCGATGCTCTTGCGGAAATTGCCGTCGTAAAAACCGACGGTTGGGAAATTTTGGATCCCGGCAAAGCCGAGCGCCTTCAACTCGCGGAGAAAATGTTCGCGCAACATGAAGGGGTCCGTTCCGCAGACCCCGGCGAGGACGGGAGTGTGTTTCACTGCGGTCAAAACTTCGTAAGCCATCTCTTTGACGATCTGGTTGGCGTTGCCGTAAGGCATCAAGCCGGCGAGGGATCCGCGTCCGGCCATTCGGAATCGCCCGGAGTTGTAAATGACGATCAGGTCAATGCCGCCCGCTTCTTCGCATTTGGCGGAGAGGCCGGTTCCGGCGCCACCGCCGATGATCGGTTTGCCATCGGCGATTTTGGCGCGGAGTCTTGCGAGGATAGATTCACGGGAATTGGAAGTACTCATGTATAAATCGTCCGGTGTGTGCAGGAGAGATGCCAAACTGTGCAGAGCCACTGCATAAAGAGGGAATGGACGTTGTGTATGCAGGCGTTCTCGCTGGGAAAATTACGACAGCCTGACGGAGATCGATTTGCGCCGTAAAACGCCTCCGCGTCACCATCCTGTGGTTTTTAAGATCATCCGGACGTGGGCTGGAGACCGTCCAGGCCGTTTCCGGATGATCCTGAAGTGGGCTTGAGACCATCCAGACGGTTTTCGGATGATCCGGAAGTGGACTTGAGACCATCCAGACGGTTTCCGGATGATCCTGAAGTGGGCTTGAGACCATCCAGCCCACATTCCGGGCGACCTAAAGTGAAAAACCCCTTATTTTTCGATAGTGTAGTTTTTTGACCACCTGCTTTTCTCTATTATCGGATTATCAGCAGATTGGCGGTTTAACTGCCGTTTTTAGGACAAACGCCGGTTTCCCCTCCCTTATCAAAATTCGAGTGGCAAAGATAAAAAATGAGGCTCCACCACCTTCATGCGCTGCAATAAACCTTTGACACTGTGCATTGGATGCACACCATATTGCACACATGTTGCTCACCCAAACACTTCGCGAGAAGATTCTGCTGCGCCAGGGAATCGTCGGCGCAGCGGTCGGTTCCGGTCTGACCGCGAAGGCGGCGGAGGCGGGTGGCGCCGATCTTTTGATGGTTTTGACGGCCGGTTTCTTCCGGATGCAGGGATTGAGTTCCATGGCGGCGCTTCTGCCCTACGCAAATGCCAATCAACTCGCCTGGCAGATGGCTTCCGAACAGGTGATGACGCGGGTTGAATCGGTTCCAACTTTTCTCGGTGTCTGCGCCCAGGATGAAGAAACCGTTTGGCCGGAGTTTTTCGCGCGAATCAAAAGTCATGGCCTCGCTGGTATTACCAATTTCCCAACCGTTGGCTTTATCGATGGCAATTTCCGCGGGGAACTCGAAGAGCATGGGCTCGGTTTCCAGCGTGAAGTGAAGTTGTTGGAACAAGCGCGAGCGGCTGGCCTGATGACGATTGGGTTTTGTTTCACCAGTGATGAAGCGATCGCGCTGGCGCGCATCTCAGTGGATATTTTGTGCCTGAATCTCGGGTTCGCTGAGTGGCGCGCTACTGAACCGGCGGAACACCAGGCCAGGCTCGATGAAGCCATTTTATTTATCAACCGGACGATTGCCGCCATCAAAGAGATCAACCCGCATCCTTACGTGGTGGTGTTCGGCGGACCGGTTCTTTATCCGCAAGACACCGCGCTGGTTTATCAACGCACCGAGGTGATGGGTTACATCGGCGGCAGCACGGTGGAACGGTTTGCCACTGAGCCAGTCATCACACAGACGGTCGCCGAGTTTAAAGAAATGGCGCGGCCTCGCAAGGCGGCACATCGGCTCGGGGCGATGATCGGACGGAGCGATGCGATGCAGCACTGCTTCGAAACGATACGGCAGGTGGCGGACTCGAATGCTTCGGTGTTGATCGTGGCGGAAAGTGGTGCGGGCAAGGAATTGGCCGCGCGCGAGATTTATCGGTTGAGTCCGCGTTTCACCAAGCCGTTGGTCTGCTGGAATTGCGGCGCGATTCCGGAAGGACTCGCGATGTCTGAGTTGTTCGGACACGAACGCGGTTCCTTTACCGGCGCGTCGCGAACTCATGTTGGAAAATTTGAATCCGCGCATCGCGGCACCTTGTTCATGGATGAAGTGGCTGATCTTCCGCTCTCGGTGCAGGCGAGTTTGTTGCGTGTTATTCAAGAGCGGGAAATTATTCGCGTGGGCGGTGAACAAGCGATCAAAGTGGACGTGCGTTTGATTGCCGCGACGAACAAGAATTTCCAGGAATTAATTCCCGCAAAACAATTTCGTCTCGATCTCTATTATCGGCTGAGCACGGTCATCATCCGCATTCCTCCGTTGCGCGAACGGCCCGATGACATTCCGTTGCTGGTGCATGAATTGGCGCAGGAATTCAGCCAAATCTATGGCTGCCCGGTACCGCGGATTCCTGATTCGGTGATGCAGACGTTCGTCGCGCATACCTGGCAGGGCAATATCCGCGAGCTGCGCAACGTGATCGAGCGCGGCTTTATTTTGGGGAAAGGCAAAAGCTTTTCCGCAACGTGGCTCGACCAGATGTTCTGCTTTGATGAGATGATTTTCGCGCCGAAAGAAACGCTCGATCTGTCCGGGAGCAAACGGGCGCGTCTTGCGGAGGTTCTTGCGCGGAACGGTGGGAATAAAATCGCAGCAGCGCGAGAATTGGGCGTGGCGCGGCGGACGATTTATAATTGGTTGGGAGAAGAAAATTAGGGGTAGGTGTGGGCTGTTATTTGGTTGAATGGTTGAATGGTTGAATGGTTGAATGGTTGAATGGTTGAATGGTTGAATGGTTGAATGGTTGCATTGTTACATGGTTGCAGTGTGTAACGATGCAACGCTTCAACCATTCAACCCGCGCCATCCATGTCTCATCCGTGGTTAAAACTGCATTGTTAGAGATGGAGGCGCTTCCCAACTATGCAACGATGCAACCATTCAACGATGTAACTCCTTACTTAAAACTTCCCATCGCGGGATTCGAAGTGGGTGGGCTTTCCGAGGCTGGCGCCGCTGCGTTTTACCCAGTCCACAACCCACGTCAGCAATTGGTCGGCATTAACGCGCGGTTGACCGGACAAGCCAAAGGAACGGCTCGCATTGTTGAGGAGCGCGGTTTCGGCGGCGGTTCCTGAGAACGAAACGGGCTTGTCCATCCGCGCGGCCATTTTTTCGCAGGTTTCTTTTACGTTGAGCAACTCCGGCCCGGTCATGTTGATGAAGAACGGCGGGGTGGTGACGTGATCGAAACATTGCAAGGTGTAGGAATTGGCATCGGCCTGCCAGAGGGTGTTCAACCAACCCATGTTGAGATCAATAGTTTCGCCGGCATGGATCTTTTTCGCGAGATCCACAAGCACGCCGTAACGCATTTCGCACGCGTAATTGAGCCGGACGATCGCGAGGGGAATGTTCAACGTGCGACTGAAATGTTCGAAGATCCGTTCGCGTCCGAGGCAACTCATCGCGTATTCGCCAACCGGGTTTGGCAGATCGGTTTCGACAGAACCACCGCTGGCGACGGGAACAAGTCCGTAAACATTCCCGGTGGAGAACGCGACGATTTTGCTCTTCTGATATTTCTTGCAGACGAGCGCGGGCAGATGAGTGTTCATCGCCCAGGTAAGCGATTCCTGGCCGGTGGAACCAAACTTCATCCCGGCGAGGTAGAGGATATTCGGCGCGTCCGGCAGTTTTTGCAGCGCACTTTCATTGAGCAGATCGCAGCGAATCGTTTCGATGCCATGCCGTTGCAACTCAGTTTCATGGTCCGGTGACGAGAATCGGGATACGCCAATGATGCGGCGCGCGGTTCCGGCGGAATCGGAGGCGCGTTTGGCCATGCGGGCCAGGGTCGGGCCCATTTTTCCGGCGACACCGAGCAGGATAATATCGCCGTCGAGACGGCGCATGGTTTCGATGGCGCCCGGTGAAGGTTCGCTGAGAAGGTTGTCCAATTCTTCGAGGTTGCTGATGGAGTTACTCATTTCCTGGCGGAAGATTGCAAAATTTTGACCTGCACCGGCGACTCTAAAATTGCATTGCCTGCGCCGGATGCTTCGGTTTTAGGGAAGGAAATGATGGTGGTGCGGCCGTTCACAGTCACTTTCAGGCCGTCGGACGAGCGGGTTTGGGCGCGTTCCACTGCGAGCGCTGGTGCTTCAGTCCCTTTGTGAGGCGCGATGACCGTAAACATGCGGACGGCTTTTTCCTTTTTTGTCGTGCTGGCTTCGACATGCCATTGATTCGGAAAAGTGCGACGGATAGTGTCGAATGGATAGCCATCCCACTGCCGAAGTGTGACTGGAGAAGAGCCGAGGTAACGAATAGTTGCGCCAGCGTTGGGCTGTTGAATATGCAGTTCCGCCGAAGAGGAATCTACTTTGAATTCCGCTAAACCGTGAAGCATGAATTGGAAATCCGACGGTTCGCTGGCGACGAGATCATCGTAGATAACAATAATATCCGGCTTTACGAAAACGACATGGCGCAAAGCGCGTTCGAGTCGGCCTTCGTATGCTTCCAGGGCGTCTCCCACGACGTAGTCCCACTCGGCGGTCAATTTCGAATCTATAATTTTGCCGCGCGAAAGGGCGCTGTGCGGACGTTGGCCTTCGCCATTCACGAGCACGCCATTTTGGGAAACGGTTTGATGGACCCATTTGTAATGAAATTCTGTGCCGTGCAGATCGCGGTAGTTATTGGCGGGGAGCAGCGTGTCACCGTAGGCATTGAGTTGAAAGGCGTTCTGCGGATTGTGACCATGGCTCTGGGAGCCGAACGGACTGGATTTGAAAAGGAAATGCACATCGTTTGAACTGTTCAAGATCGTGCTGTGCAGACTGGCGACGCCGATTCCATGGAACACTTTGGAGGGTGGCAGGTTGGTCGGTGCTTGCGCTTCTGCCATTTCTGGAAGTGTGGCAGCGTAAAGAAAGCCGAGCACGCCAGTCTGCGGTGACGTTCCCCATTGTTCCCCCCACCAACGCCATTGGGCGGCGTTGCTCTTTGGATTTGCCGAAGCGACGCGGGTGAAATAGTCCATGAACCCGCCCCATCCCCGCACCGTCGTTTGGTAGGAAAGATCGCCGAACCCCATGTTCGGTGAATGCGGCGAAGCAACGTAGAGGGGAAAATCGCCGATTTGTGAAAAGAACGGCTTTTTCAACGGATCCAGATTGAGAGCGCTTTGCGCGGCTTGCAGCCACCAGACGGTTTTTGACATGTAACCGCCGAGGTAAGCACCGCCTTCATGCCATCCGCCGTCGGAATCCGACCAGACCGGGTAGCAGGCGTAATACTTGTTAAGCGCGTAATCGAGCCACATTTCTGCCTCCGGAATTTCATCGAGGAAAACAATGCCACTTTCGCCGATTTTGTGCCATGTGCGGTTGGCATGGCTGCTGAAGGGGCGGTTGATATGCTCAACCCCGCGCCCCACTTCGCCGCTTTCCCAGGCGTCTTTGATCCGGCGCGTGATGGCGGTTCGAACCAGTTCGCGGTCGGTGGCGCTTAAAACATCGTGAGCCCAATCGTAAGCCCGGGAAATCCGGTGCAACATGGGTTTGGCGGCTTCACAGTTGAGTTTGAAATTCGTGGGGCCGTCTGGATTCCATTTGGCCAATGCCACGATGCTGTCCCGGGCCGCGGTGCCGTATTTTTCTTCGCGGGTGATCAGGTAAACAAAGGCGAGCGTTTCCGCCTCGGTGCAGGCTTGCAGGGCTTGTGTTCGGTTTGGCCACCAATATTGGATCATTTCCAGGTTCTTTTTGTCGCGCGCAGACCCGAGTTTGTCCGGTTCCGGGGTGAGTGTTCTCTGGAGAATTCTGTCTGCAGCACTTTGAATGGACTTGAAACGTTCCGCTTCGCGTCCTTTGGCGAGTTCCCGCAGGGATGGAAGTTCCTCTGGACGAACAAACAAGCGGGGATGTCCCTTTGGAATGAGGGCGCGACGCTCACTCTTCGACGGCAGCGGAAACTTGATGGCGCTCGTGTTGACGAGAAAACGACGGGTCTGTCCCCAGTTGGATAACTCGCCTTTTCCGGTGACATACTGGTATCGCCAGAAGTATTCGGCTTCCGGGAGAGGAGAATTGTGTGTGTAAGTATTGAACTGGAGGTTCGAAACGGTGATTGAATTGTGAAAATGTTCGTTCGTTGACCACTCTAAAGTATAGTTGACGGCTGATTTCTCGTGCAGCCATGCAAAGGAAGGTGGATTAAACGATGCCGGAACGGTGTCTAGTGGTTGATAGCCAATTTCATCGGGACGAGGGATGCGGTTTTCAACACTGGGAGCGGCGAATGCGTTGCAGGTGAAAAGGAAAAAGACAAGATACTTCACAGAAAGCAGACGGATACCCTGCCAACTTCTTCACATTCTGTTACGCTTAACAGGTAAAACGCTCAGTATTTTCGAAGATTTCTCCTTTAGAAGAGGCGTGTCTGGATTTTTCGCTTTACATGAATCCCCTATGTTGTCAGGTTGCTACTAATCCGCCCATTTAAATGAGTCCCGCGCCCTCTCCCTGGAGAGCGTATCCTCTCATCCCTGGGCAGATGTTCCTAACCCTAAAATAGTATGAAAAAAAACCCTATGACCCTGACACGGGCTCCCAAGCTCTTGTTTGCGTCAGTGGCCGTGCTGTTCTTAGCTGCTGAAGTGCAAGCAGCGAAAGGACCGCAACCGTCCATTTGTACGCGCAGTTGCTGGGGCGCTCGTGCTCCTAAGAGTACAGCCAGCCAGATGTCCTCGCTTACGCGAGCGATCGTCCATCACACAGCCGGTAATGAATATAGTACTACCGGACTTGAATCCTCCAAATCCTATGTGCGTGGTGTTCAAAACCTGCACATGAATTCAAATGGTTGGAGTGATATTGGTTATCACTTTATGACAGACAAGTTCGGTAACCTTTTCGAAGGTCGCTCCGGTTCCATGAGCAGCCTGCCGCGCGGTGCGCATGATGGTTACAATGCGAACAGCTTCGGTTTCACCGTATTGGGTTATTACCATACGCCAAAAAACAACGCATTTACAACCGCTTCCAAGAACAGCATTGAAGCAGTTATCGCCTGGAGAATGCCCTCTGCATGGTCGGCTAATGGTTCCAGCACCTATAACGGCAACACGGTCGGCTATCTGGATGGTCATTACAAAGTCAAATCCACCGCCTGCCCAGGAAGCATCATTATTGCCCAATTGGGTAATATCCGTACTGGCGTGATGAACAAAAAGAATGGTTCGACTGGTTCAACGCCATCTGGTCCGAGTTCATTGACAGCAACTGCTGCGTCCACCACCCAGATCAATCTGGCCTGGGTTGACAACTCAGGGATCGAAACCGGTTTCAAGATCGAGCGCTCCCTTTCTTCAGGTAGCGGCTTTACTCAAATCGGCACGGTTGGAGCTAATGTCAAAACCTACTCTTCGACAGGCCTGGCTGCAGGCACGAGATATTACTATCGCGTTCGGGCTTACAATTCTTACGGTGACTCTCCTTATTCCAATACGGCGAATACGACCACCAAGCAGACTGTTCCAGTCGCTCCAACGAGCCTCGCCGCCAATGCAGTGTCCGATGTTCAGATCAATCTGACCTGGGCGCAAACTTCGAACAATGAAGATGGTTTCCGTATCTTCCGTTCGACGGACAACGTGACCTATACCCAGGTTGCAACGGCCGGTGTGAATGCTACCAGCTATAACAACACCGGATTAACGGGCAACCGCCTCTATTACTACCGCGTTGCTGCTTACAACTCTGCGGGCAATTCTGCCAATTCCAACACCGCCAGCGATACAACTGCACCTCAAGCCCCGTCTGCTTTGACGGTCAATACTGTGTCTGGCACAGACAATTGGAACAAATTGCAACTCGCATGGACCGACAATTCCAGTGCTGAAACTGGTTTCAAAATAGAACGAGGCACTGCTGCCGCGGGTCCATTCACCCAGATCGCAACCACGGCCGCTGGTGTTGCCAGTTATCAAAACACCGGTCTGTCTGCGACGACGACCTATTACTATCGTGTTCGTTCCTACAATGCGAACGGCAACTCGACCTATACGCCTGTTGTGAGTCGGGCCACCCCAAATGCGCCTCCAGTATTGGCTGCGATTGGCAATAAAACGGTCGCTTCCGGTTCAACTTTGGCCTTTACAGCGACGGCCACCGATCCGAACGCTACCACGACGACGACAACATGGCAGAACTTCACCAGTTTCGGACACAACACACCGAATGAAACGGTGTTGTTCAGGCGTCCATCGAACTCTGCTACCACTAGTGCATTCTTAACGACGGCTACAAATTATACTCGTGTTGTGAGCAACGGGCCAACTGCCTGGGGCGCTGGTAACAAG
>JACDHS010000081.1 GCA_013820875.1 Verrucomicrobiota bacterium
GGCCAACGAGGTGTCTAAAACAGAACGAAAAAGTAGGTAGGTTGGCCAACGAGGTGTCTAAAACAGAACGAAAAAGTAGGTAGGTTGGCCAACGAGGTGTCTAAAACGGAACGAAAAAGTAGGTAGGTTGGCCAACGAGGTGTCTAAAACAGAACGAAAAAACAGGTAGGTTGGCCAACCAGGTGTCCAAAACGGAACGAATTAAGCATCGTTGACTTAAAGTGTTAAAGAAATAGCCTCGGGAACTTGAATAGAGTATTGCCTCATACCTCCCCGGATTCTTTAACATGAAAACAACACTTTTCCTCGCAGCGGTTGCCTTGATACTTCTCGGTTGCGATCAACAGCCGCACAATCATCCTGAACTGGACAAGAAACTGGAAACAATCCAAAGCAAATTGGAATCTGAGCGGAAGCCGATCCGCTGGGCAACGGCCAACAAGCGGGAGATCGAATCGGCTCTCTCTAAGTGGAACCGCCAGAAGATGGATGAAGCGAAAAAAGCGGAGGCATTGCCGCCGGAAGTGGAAGAACAGGTTCGCCAGTACGAGACGCTACAATCCGCGTTCTTCCGCAAACATATGGAAGCTATGCGACCAATGCCGCCTGTCGCGCCTGGTGCTTCACCCTTCCCCGCGCCGAGTGACGATTTGCTCGCTTTATCGAACCGTGTTGCAGAAGCCAAAGCTCCCGTTGCAGAGATCATTGACCGGCGCGCCCGGCAGTCCACAGCCTACCGGGAACAATACAATATCGAGAAGCTCGTTTCAGAATACGCCAATGATCGTTTTGACCTGGTTGTAGATTCAAGTGACCAGGCCTACCGCTCGCCCGTGCTCCATCGCACCGCAACCGAGGTTTTAGACATCACAGATGGGATCCTCAAATTTTTGGATGAGAAAACGAAGCAATGAGGACATTCTTAGCCTGATGTTTACGCAGCCGGGAAAATGGCCTGCGCCGCAGCACCCTCCGAAGCCGCACTCTTCAGGTCTGCTTCCGTGAGTGCTGTCAATTAATCCGGTTTAACATCTTGCATTCCCGCACTCCGAGGAAGTGCGAGAGCGCGTGTTCCACGGCATCCGGGCAAGAAGCATCCCCATGCCGCACCAATCCGTAATCCCGGCAAAGACCAGTCCGGCGCCGACAAAAGCAGAGAGAGCAAAAAACCCGGTATGCGCCACAAACCCGAGAATCACTCCTGTCAGCACCAATGTCCCTGCCGCAATCCGCACCTGCCGTTCCAAAGAGATTGTCTTTGCGCCACGTACCACCGGCAGACCAGCCGCTTCCCACGCTGCAATTCCTCCATCAATCACCGCGAGACCAGCCAGCCCGGAGTCTTGCAACTTTTCACAAGCCTGCCGCGCCCGGCTTCCCGAGCGACAAAGGACATGGACCGGACGGCCCGCCGCCAACTCCGCGACCTTTGCAGGTTTAAGTTCCGAGAGCGGGAGCAGGACGGAATCGGGCAGATGCACTTCTTCGTATTCCATCGGCGTGCGCACATCGAGGACAACTCCCGTGCGTTTTTCCGCCGCTTCGTGAACAGAGATGGTTCGCATACTTGACATGTTTTACTCTATATCGCTATATAGCTATATGCAACCACGGAAGAAAACTTTGTTGAACGACGCCCAGATCGAGGAGGCGGCGCGATTATTTGGCATCCTGGCGGAACCATCCCGTCTTCGGATCATCAAGCTGCTGATGCCGGGAGCCCGGACAGTGGGAGAACTGGTGGAAGAACTGGAAATGAAGCAGGGAAGTGTTTCCAAACAATTAGGCATCCTGCACGACGCCGGCCTTCTCGGGCGGGAACGCGACGGCAACTTCATCCGTTACGCTCTGGCCGATCCCATTCTTGAACCGCTCTGTAAACTCGTCTGCGACCGCATCGAACGAGTCGCGCGGTCTCACGCGAAGGCGATTGGACTGCGCCTGAAGTGAGGGGTTCAATTGAACGGTGCGCCAAAGAAGCCCTCTCCTCGTCGAACTCTTCATCACAGCGTCTGCAATAGCCGACTCACGCTTCGGTGGAGACTTCTTCCCATTCTTTGCCCTGGTCCACGGCGTATTTGGAAAAATAACGCTGGTTCTCAATCAAAACGGCTCGCACGACGGCGGAGTCGTCTGAGTGTCCATATTCAGGGAGGGAATCAGGGATCAGATCAATTTGCCGATGCGCATACACGAGGGCAAAAACAGCTTCGGCAATGGTGAAGTAAGGAATATCTTCGAGCATTCCCTCTGCAAAATCTTCGACCAGGTCCGCCAGAAATCCGAGCTGTTCGGAGAGGTGTGGATGGTGAGGATCTTTAAGGTCAGCAAACTCCAACTTGAGCAATGGAATATTTTTATGCACCCGCTCCAAATCGATCGGCGTAATCTTCGCTGCGCCGCGATGCACAAAATCTGAGATTTCGCCCATATAACAGATATTCTCCCAACGAAGCGATTCTCACAAGGAGTAGGCATCCTTAAACGGCTCTCGGGGCGGCTAGGTATAAGATGCTGGGATATTGAGAGAAGGGTTAAATGGGTCCAATCGTTTTGCCGCGATTGAATTCTCCGGCTGATGCCATCCCGGAGGTGTGCAACCGGAGAGCGCGTTGCGGGGGAAAGCTGTCTCGATTCTTAGCGCGCAGCAGGTTTGCGGAAGCCAAATAGGGCGAGGAGCATCGCTGTGAATACGACGCAACTCCAGCCGAAGAGGTCGCCGAGCCGGGTGTAGAAAGTGAGTTGCCGTTTCGCCTCTGTTTTCAGCGGCAGACGGGCGAATTTGAACCCGGCTTGATGCACATCCTGGGAGCCATCGAAATAGACTTCATGCATGCGCCCATTGGAATCCACCCAGCAGGTTAATCCGTTGTTGGTGCAACGCACGAGAGGAATTCCATTTTCCACAGCGCGAAACACAGCGATGGCGGCGTGTTGCCATTGTGCGCTTCCCTGGCCGAACCAGCCATCATTCGTCAGATTCAGCAAAAAGTCGGTCTCGGCAGAAACAGACAGGCGCGCAAAATGCGGGAAAACATCTTCGAAACAAATCAGGACGGCGGCTTTGGCTCGCTGCGCCCCGAGTTCAAACGGCACGTCACGCACGCCGGGCGTGAGGCCGCCACCGGAACCGCGGAACTGTTTTAGGAATGGGAACCAATCGCGCATCGGCATGTATTCACCGAACATGACGAGACGACGTTTGTGATAACGATTGGCCAGTTCACCGGCGGGATTCACAAGGAACGCGCTATTGAAAAGATCCACCTCGCGGACTCCGTTTGTCTCACGGACCCGCGTGTCGTTCGCGCCCAAGACCATCCAGACATTGTGAGCCTTCGCCATTGCCGTGATTTCCTGGATGGCGATGGCGTTGTGGCGGGTGAAAAAATCAGGCAACGACGTTTCCGGCCAGACCAGAATGTCGGGCTTGGAAGCGAGTGCGCGTCGGGAGAGTTCGAGCAATCCGTTGAACCGGTTGGTCTTCTCATTAGGATCCCAGATCAGCGGTTGCGGGAAGCTGGGTTGAATCAGTGCCAGGCTGAGAACCTTGTCGGGTGGGGAGGTCCGATTCATCTTTGCGAAGCCAAATCCCAGGAGAACCAACAGCACCGATACGGGGACGGCTATTTGCTGGAAGGCAGCTCTGGTTTGCAGCCGTTTTTTCCACAGCAACATTCCTGTGAAAACGAGGCTCACCGAAATCCATGCGACAACAAAGGAAACGCCGTAAACGCTGGTGAACGAACTGATTTGAATTAAGGGGATAAACTCGAATTGTGAAACACCGAGCAGATTCCATGGAAACCCGGTGAATAGCCGGGCGATAATCATTTCCGTAGTCACCCAAAAGGTTGCGCACACGGTGAACCATAAGAGACGCCGAGCAATTGAAACCCTTGCCAAAGTTTCAATTGAGTCGGTTGAATGGTTACCGGTCAGGCCGGTCAAAATCCTCCAGCAACCCCAGCACCATGCGCTCATGAACAGTGCGAGAATGCATGACACCGACAACCATCCGAGAATGGCATTGAGCGGTATGGGAATAAACAGAAGCCAATGCAGCGCGGTAAGATTAAACCCGAGTCCACCGTAGAAGCCGATCCGCAACGCATTGCGTCCGCCATAGGCGCCGGCAAGCCAGAGCAGCCACCCGGGAGCAATCCACGCAAGCCAGGAAAGGCCAGGTTTCGGAAAGGAGACTCCGAGCAAAATCCCCACCAACAAAGCCAGGCCGAGTTGGCGATAGCTGGCGTTACGTGACGGGGGATTA
This sequence comes from Verrucomicrobiota bacterium, assembly GCA_013820875.1. GTDB lineage: Bacteria > Verrucomicrobiota > Verrucomicrobiia > Limisphaerales > JACDHS01 > JACDHS01. The sequence goes on from JACDHS010000081.1 coordinate 4,274, forward strand.
GTTTTCAAAGCGAAGTAAAGTTTCGAACATAATGACAGCAACTCAAGTTCAGAAACGTGTGGCCGACATTGAGTGGAATCGATCCCGCCGATGCCACTGCAACAGTGCAACGGCGAAATGCGTTGAGGACCGTCTGTGCAAGGTCATTTGTCCGGCCAGAACGCCTTTGTACAGGTTGTTCAACGTCATTTATGGTAAAAATGCCTCCGAACAGACGATCCTGGGTCGTTTTGGGGCGAAGAGTCTGTTTTTACACTGGTTCAGTGGAAAACCGCCGGAACCTAGGGGCGTCCGTCTTCTGCACGGTTTTATGGGCTCTTCAGAGATAGAACATTTGAATTATTCTCCCTAAGATCGTGGCATTAAAATTCATTTACAGACGTATTTACAAAACTCAAACAAACCTTCATCATCCGCGCATGATCACCGTTTTTTCTATATGCCGCCGTGCCATCTTTTTGGGGGCACTCATCGCAGCCGCTATTTTTTGCACTGTTCCCGTTTCACAGGCTGCAACGCTTTATTATTGGGACTCGAACGGCAGCAGTGCAGGGGCAGGTTCGCAGCCGAATGGCACTTGGGGGGAGGATGCCTACTGGAACGTAGTTCGCGAGGGAACCGGTTCAACCGTCGGATGGACGGCTGACGATCACGCAGTCTTTGCCGCTGGCACCGATGCAACCACCCCCTACACCGTCACCGTTAGCGGAACACAATTTATCGGCGACATGCACTTCGATTACGGCGCGGTGACCCTGGATGGCGGCACGCTGGCATTGAATGATGGACAACGGATTTTCTCCGCGTTTGAAGGAGTAACGGGCACGATCAACACTGTTCTCACCTCCAAAAACCCCGGCGGCGTCACAACCCTTATCAAATATAAGCCCGGAACTCTGATTTTCGGCGGCGCAAACACTTATAGCGGCTCGACAATGATTGAAGGTGGTATTATCCAGCTCGCTGCCGCCGACCGGATTCCCAATGGTAGCAAGTTGATCCTGGGGAATGGCGATACCCGACCCTTCCCGGACGGATATATCGACACTCCGGCCACATTCCACACCGGTGGTTTTAGCGAAACACTTGGCGCCCTTAAGTTGACCGGTCCAAACCCGACGATTGCCCGCACAATTGATTTCGGTGATGGCGCAAGCGCTGTGGTCTTCGCGGACAGCAGCGCGGAAGATTGGGAAGGAATTCCGCTGACAATTGTGAATTACACTTCTGGAGTGGATTCATTGCGGTTCGGCAACAGCAATACGGGGCTGACCAGCACGCAACTCGCTTCCATTGTGTTTGTAGATTTTGGGGGTTCCTCCGGAACCATTGATGCAAATGGTTTCGTCACCCCTGCCGGCCCCTCCATCACCGATGTCACTGGTGTTGGGACGTCGAATACGGTGATCACATGGACGGCGATCGATAGCCGCACCTACCGGGTGCAATACAAGGGAAACTTCAATGAAGGATTTTGGACAGATGTCAGCCCTGATGTCTTCGCCGTTGGCACCACTGCTTCTACCACCGATGATACCAGCGTCGGAGACGAACGTTATTACCGCGTAGTGCTGTTGCCGTAAAAGAACTGCGAACCACGAATTAACGCCCATGGACACGAATTAGTGTCCATGGTGATTAAATCTTTTCCCGCCTCACTTGCACCAGCGCGGCACAATGCGCATGCCGGTTCGCATCCCTTTATCCAACTCCTTGTAGCCCGGTTCTTTCTTACCGACAAACTCCCAATAGCGGCAGGAATGGTTCATATGCACGAGATGACAGAGTTCGTGAATGAACAAGTAACGAACCAATTCGGGTTTCAGAAATAGCAGTTTGGCATTGAGACTGATGGTGGCGTGACGCGAACAACTGCCCCAGCGCGAGCGTTGCAGTCGGACCGATGTCTTTTTAAACGGCAAGCCGATCTCATCGCTCACCTGCTTCAGCCAGGGACCGAGCGTCTGTTCACCTTTCCGCACCAGCCAAATTTGCAGCACCCGCCGACAAGCGAGTTTGCTCTCCACGTTACCGCTCAACCTGAGCAAACCTGGTTCGATCTCGCGCAACGTTACTCTGCCCAGATCCGACGGCACATATTCCACGCGCCACTTTTGCCCAACGGCGACCAGGTCAATTTCGAGTGGTAACGTATCCTGAGAAACTTCCGGAGGAGAGTCCGCTCGTTGTTTCTCGAAACGTAGCCGGTTTCTTTGGATCCAATTCCGTTTCGCCGCGATCAGTTCCGGAATTTTGCTGAGTTGATAATTGCGCGGAACCACCACTTCCAGACCTCGCTCCAAAGACATTCGCAGATACACATTCCTGCAACGCGGACTGATCCGAATCTGGTATGGGACAGGGTCGCTCATCTCCTTGCTTGGTGTATTAGCTGGAGAGACTTTTCACAATCTTTTTGCCCACGGAACACGCGAAAAGGCGCGAACGGGAAAGAAGCGAACCAGAAAAATCCAGCCCTTTTCACCTGCCGATGAAGTTTGAATCAATTCTTACAGCAGTCCGAAGGCTCTACTGAATCCCGCTAGTCTCTCGAAGAGATAGCCAGAGCCTCCTTATGTCGGCTCATCAGTTTGATCGGTCGCCCAATTCCATTTATTGCATTCGTGGAGCATCTGGGACTCACGATTTGCGCGAGCGCCTCTATTGTAGCAGCCGACGTTAGAAGGCTCTGGCTATTTCTTCGAGTGAGTCGTGCGGAAACAGTTAGAGCATTCGACATTTTGGGATTGCCGCCACTCGGATTTTTACCCAAGCTGCGCGCCTTCAATGCCAATACGGGGCGTGGAGGGTCTTAATTCAAAAAAACAGCCAACCGGGAACTCGCAAACAAAAAATGAATTGCTTCTCTGCTCTTGCCATCGCTGGACTGCTCTTTTCGACTGTTCATTCTATTATCGCGCAAAATGTCATTGCCTGGGGCAGCAACACCAGCGGCGAAACTGACGTTCCAGCCTCAGCTACCAATGTCATCGCTGTAGCTGCGGGCTTTAACCACAGCCTGGCTTTGCGTGATGACGGAACAGTCGTTTCATGGGGGGCAATTACCAACGTGCCTGCTGAGGCGACTAACGTCGTCGCAATCGCTGCGGGAGCACTGCATAACCTGGTGCTGCGGGGAGACGGGAAAGCCTTGGCATGGGGGGACAATAGTTATGGACAGTCCACCAATTTGTTTTGGACTAACGTCGCAGCTGTCGCCGCGGGGGAATATAATAGTATTTTCCTGCTGTCAAATGGGACTGTGTTCGCCAGAGGTTTTTCCAGTTCTTCGTTTCCATCGAATCTACGTGACATCACAAACATTGCCGCAGGGGCACGACACGTTCTCATGACTTCCACCAACAATTCTATCTCCGCCTGGGCGTTCGGGTTTGCTACATGGCAACAGGGCACTCTGCAGCATCCCCTTTTGTCTTTCACCAACACAGTAGCAGTTTTTGGCGGGACTACGAATAATCTGGTTTTGAGGGCAGATGGAACGGTCAAGGCTTGGGGCCTCGGCCGACAACCCAGTTCTCCTCCTTCGGTCAGCAACGTTGTGACGGTGGCATTGAGCACCAATTGCAATTTAGCTTTACGATCTGACGGCACCATCGTCGCATGGGGAACGGGTGTTGCTACCAATGTGCCGTCCTCCGCTACCAATGTCATCGCGGTCGCAGCGGGTCGCTCCCATGGATTAGCGGTGATTGGCGACGGCAGTCCGCAATTCTTTGGCTCCCCCGGATATCTCGACACCGTATCAGTAGCAGACCAGCTTCCACTAACAGCGCGGGCACTCGGCAGTTCCCCACTGCACCTTCAGTGGCTTGCCGACGGCGTGCCAATTACCGATGCTACAAACGCTTACCCAAAAATTCCTGCCGTCATTGGAACAGACGATGTGGCGTATCAAGTGGTGGCCTCAAACGCCTTCGGCTGCGTCACGAGCGCAGTTTCGAAAGTCAAAGTCTCGGCCGTAAATGTTTGGGGCGACAACGCAAATAAGCAGCGCACCATTCCGGGCACGCTGACCAACCCCGTGATGATTGCTGCCGGCGTTTCTCACGGGCTTGGTTTGAATGAGAATGGATCGGTTGTCGCATGGGGAAGAAATACATTTGGCCAATCGACTGTTCCTCGCAGTGCGACCAATAACGTTGTCGCCATTGCCGCCGGTAGCGAGCATTCGCTCGCATTGCGATCCAATGGATCCGTTGTAGCCTGGGGCCGTAATGGTGATGGCCAAACCAACGTGCCGGTTTCCGTCACAAACATTATAGCGATCGCCGCCGGGTGGGCTCATACTCTCGCCCTGCAGAGCGGCGGCAACGTAGTCGCGTGGGGCAATAACGAATACCACCAAACCAATGTTCCAACTTACGTCAAAGATATTACTGCGATTGCTGCAGGCTATTTTCACAACCTGGCGTTGAAGTGGGATGGCAGCGTGATTGCATGGGGAAACGACGAAGAGTTGTTGGTGCCCAAAAGCGCCACAAATGTATTAGCCATTGCTGCGGGTTGGGGGCACAGCTTGGCTTTACGTGAAGACGGAAACGTTATCGCATGGGGCGATAACTCCTATGGACAGACCGAAATTCCAGCATCTGCCACCAACGTTATTGCCCTTGCTGCAGGATATTACCACAGCCTCGCCTTGCGGGCCGATGGAACTGTTATTGGCTGGGGGAAAGGGCATTTGGGTGTCATTAACGTTCCAGATGCGCTGAACAATGTTTCGAGTATCGCCGTCGGAGAAGACTTTAGTATGGCGCTGGTGAAAGTAGGTTCACCGGTGTTCACACCATCAAGCACTACCGTCACGGCACATGTGAACGGGCGAACATTCTTTACCACGAGCGTTGGGGGAACGCAGCCTTTGAGTGGACAGTGGCACTTCAACGGAGAAGTGATTTCCGGCGCTACCAACATTTTCTTTGTCCTTGAACAGCTTCAACCCTCCGATGCAGGAACCTATACATTCGTTGTCACAAATACTCTTGGAGAAACCAACAGTTTCCTGGTGACTCTGATCGTGGACTCCGCACCCTACATTGTAACCCCGCCGGTGAAGCAATACGTTCCTCCTTACACACACCATAGTTTGTCTGTAACCATGCATGGGCTTGATCCAATGGCATTCCAATGGAGGCGAGATGGCACGAACTTGATTAATAGTGATCGAATCAGCGGTGTCACCTCGCCCTTGCTGCAATTCAACACCACAGAATTCGACGATAGCGGTGATTACGACTTAATCGTTAGTAACTCTGCTGGTTCCATCACAGGTTTTGTCGCGCAACTCACTGTGACGCCTATCGTGGCTTGGGGTGAAAATTTTTCAGATCAACTCGATGTACCAACCGGAACCAGTAATGTTGTTGCGATCTCGGCAGGGGGCACTCACTCGCTGGCTTTGACAAGCGATGGACGGCTCGTCGCCTGGGGAGATAACACCCATGGTCAGAGAAATATTCCAGCAACCACCAACGTCATTTCCATCTCCGCCGGTGATAACCACAATCTAATTTTAACAAGTGACGGAAACATAGTGGCATGGGGCGATAATCGTTATGGCCAGTGCAATGTGCCTGCTTCAGCGACCAACATCATCGCGGTCGCAGCAGGTGCATATAACAGCTTCGGGCTGCGTTCCAATGGTACGTTGGTAGCATGGCCCGGCACTTTCATCCCCCCCTCTGCAACCAATGTCATTGCCATCGATTCAAGCGCCAGCGGTTTCCTGGCATTAAGGGCGGATGGCAGTGCCGTCGGTTCTTTTTCAATATCACCTGATTGGACCAATTTAGTGGCAGTTGCTTCCGGTCGAATGCTGGGCTTGGGATTGCGGGCTGATGGCACGGTTCTCACGAGCCTTTCCGGCTGGGTAAACATTTCCATACCTCAGATGAACACAATCGCAATCTCCGCCGGAGATTATCATGCTCTTACTCTGGATGCGGATGGAACCGTTCGTGGTTGGGGCGAAACTAACAGCTGGCAAACCGGGATTTCAGAGTTTGCACGAAATGTCATTGCAATCAGTGCCGGTGGCACGCATAGCCTCGCTCTGGTTCAGGTCAGCACAAACCTCAACCTCATAACGCATCCTGAAGATCAATCGGTTGAGTCCGGGACAAGCATCGATTTAAACGCTTCTGTCACAGGGCGTGGGCCGGTGAGATATCAATGGTATTTCGATAATTCACTCATTGCGACTGCCACCAACGCGAATCATTCGTTTATATCGGACTTAAGCAAAGTGGGTGAATATTTTGTGGTGGTGTCCAACCCATGGAGTTCTATCACCAGTTCTGTCGCCAGCGTTTCCATCCCTGCCGCTCCAAATATTACCGTCCATCCACAAAGCCAAACCGTAACACCGGGAACTACGGTGCTGTTCAATGCTGAAGCGGAGGGCTCCACGCCGTTATCGTATCAATGGAGATTCAATGGCAACAATCTGACCGGCGAGACAACATCAGTGCTGCAATTGTTAAGCGTTACCGCTGATCATTCGGGCGATTACACGATCCAGGTGACCATTTCAACCGGAACCGCTACGAGCGAACCGGCAAAGTTGAAGGTGATTGTTCCATCGGCATTGAATTTCGACTTTTCTTCCGGTTCACCGCTGCTTTCTTTCGACGGCACAGGCGGCGCTTCTTATGTGATCCAATACACCACCAATCTCGCGTCTTCAAATTGGCTGGATCTGATCACGCTATCCAATTCTCCAGCATCCTATCATTTCATTGACACGAACGCCTCCACGAACGGAGCCCGGTTCTATCGCGCTGTGGGCAATTAAATTTTATTCAAACGCTGACGCCTCGGCTTTTTTGGAGCTGGCGGCGGTTATTTTGGCTGGGTCGGGTGGTTGCAATAATTGAAGCTCGTGGATGGACCACCATTTGTTTTTAACCTCGCCAGTCTGGGTGATGCGGATAAATTTCGCTTTGGCTGGTTTGAAGGTTATTTCCGTCGTGCGCGCGTTGCCGCTGCCGGCGGCCACCGCTTCGCCCCACTTCTTGCCATCATCGGAAAGCTCCACTTTATATTTGCGCGGATAATCATTGGGGGAAGTTGCAGCATCAAGGTAAACACCGGAAATGGTAGTCGCTTCCGGGAGTTCAAGCTGGAACCACATGCCATTGGTTTGCGAGACGCCGGTGTCGAATCGGGTGTCGAGCTTGTCATCCACTGCATTGCCTGCTGTGCCGCCATTGTTGCTGGCGGATACTTTCCAATTGGGACGATTGGTTAAGAACTGCGGGATGACATCACGGAGTTCGTCGAGGGTCCACGGTTGGGTTCTTTCCTTGAATGCAGCGCGAGTTCTGGCGACGTCCTTGTTTCCGATAAAGGAGGCGTTGTTCCCGAAACTATTGCGCACATAAGAAGAGACGGCTGCAATCCATTCATCATCGTTGCTCTCCATTGGGACCATTTGGGCATCATACGTTTTTTCGTTCACCGGACCACTCAGTCCCTTGAGCATGACATGGATAATGCTGTCCGAAAGTCCGGTCACCGACTTTGAGCCGACCAGCGGCGGCGCCATGGTTACGCCTTCCCCAGCACCCGCCAGCGGCATCCCCTTTCCGTCATTGCCGTGGCACGAGAAACAGAGTTCGTTGTAAATGCTTTTTCCCTGGCGAAGCAGTTTCTTTTCGGCGGTATTAAATTCACGTTCCTTGTTTGCGTCCGGGAGCAACAATTGCGTGCCAATCTCCTGCACCCCAAGCGCCGGATTTTTCTTCATCGTCGCTTCGATGTACTTGGGCGCATCCTTCCACTTCAGAAAACTCGCGGTCATCATCACCTGTATAACGACGTTCGGATCACAGTCATTGGCGAGCGCCTGAATGTCGGGAACCAACGAAGTGTCGCCGCTCTTGTAAAGAGTTTCACTGGCGCGAATCGCGGCGATGCGAAGTTGCGGATGTTCATCCTTCATCGTGTCACGGAGCAACGATGGTGGAAGCGCGCCGAGACCTTCCAATGTCCAGAGCGCATGAAGGCGGGCGAGATGGTTTTTGTTTTTGCGCGCCATTTTCGTGAGCGCGGGCGCGATCTTTGGATCGTTACGCTGAACCAAAAGTTTCTGCGCGGTGTCACGCCACCAACCGTTCGGATGTTCCAGGTAATCAACAAGCTTCGAAGCTTTTGCATCCTGCAGGCGCGGCTCTTTGCCCGGTTTGAAATCTTCATGCACCAGGCGCCAGATACGACCGCGCCCGAAGTTTTTTTCGAGTTGATATTGCTGGACCACATTGCGGAGGTAGGAATTTGTTTTCACCCAGTTGGCTTCCTGGATGATGCCGCGATACATATCCAGGATGTAGAGCGTCCCATCGGGGGCGGTGTTCATATTGACCGGACGAAAGTTCGGATCGGTTGACCGGATAAATTCCGATTTCTCGTAAGCATTGCGCAGGTAGGTGACACCGTCTTTTACTTCGATTTTTGTGCGACGGATCAGGCGTCCGACTGGTTCTGCAAAAAGAAAGTCGCCGCGCAAATCTTCTGGCAGCCGGTCGCCCCGGAAAATTTCCCCACCGCAGGTTGCAGTAAAATGGTTGAGCGTTTTGTCGCTTGGACGAAAACGAATCTCGCCCCCCTGCACGTCAGGCAAGCCGACCAGCGGCCAGACTTCCTTATAGCCTGGGGCAAATTCATCTTTGATTTTGAAACGACCGTAAAGAAACGGCTGCTGAAAATTGAGCGGCCCGATTTCACCACCGGCGTTGACGAACCACGGTTTGCCGTAATCATCGCGGGAGAGCCCCCATTGTCCTCCGTTGGAGGGCGTTGTTTCCTTGATGACATTGGTGCCTTGCAGACGGAGACGATAGTCGTTCACCATCATGTAGAGCCAGTTGTCGAGGTTCCAGATCAACCCGCTTTGTTGATGCTCCAGGTTGCCGCCGCGTTTGCCTCCTTTGTAGATGCGCGTTTTGCTGTCTGCCACTCCATCTCGATTCGTATCGCGATAAAGCCAGAGATCGTTCGAATCGGTTTCATTAACCAGTAACCCGTCGGCCACCGGCAAAATCATGCGGGGCAAAATCAAGTTATCTGCGAAAATGGTGTGCCGATCGTAAATCCCGTTTCGTTTGCTCGACCAATGCAGCGAAATGCAGCCTTTGTTCAGGTGTTGATCGTTGCCATCAATATCTTGCATGTAGGTGCGCATTTCAGCGACAAACATCCGGCCATCCCCGTCGAAAGCTGCCACCACCGGTTCGCTAATGATCGGATCGGCCAACACCAACTCAAGGCGATAGCCGGGAGGGAGAACGAACGTTTTAGCCTGTTCTTCGGCAGATAGGTATGGGACAGCCGGTTGTGCGGGAAATTTGTTTGTCTCATTGTCAGCGGCAGTAATCGAGGGAATTAACAGAACAGCAGCGAGCAAATGGAGCAAATGTCTTGGATTCATTGCGAGTGACCCATTGAAACTGGTTCGGCGCTCAAGATGAAGGAAAACTTTTCTTCGTAATCCTGGGAATTAAAGACTTTTTCTTCCGTAATCTCGCGGAAACAGGATTTCAAAGACATTTTGCTCCGGTAATTTTCGGGAGACTTGAAAGCTTTTCCGCGATCTCTGGCTGCCTCACACCGTCGCAGCAGACACAGAATAAATCGGCGGTAAATTGTCAGCCACGACCGACCAGTTATCCCCGTCATCGGCGGAACCGAAGATTTTTCCGGTGTTCGTCCCGAAATAGATGCCGGCTGGAGTGCCATGATCGGTGGTCATTCCTTCGCGATAGATTCCGACGAAAGCGTCCTTCTGCGGGAGTCCTTTTTCCAGCGCAGTCCAGGAAGCACCGCCGTCGCGGCTCCGGAAGACGCGCAGTTTCCCCTCCGGCGGACAACGAAATTCGGCACCTTGCAATGGAATGACGTAAATGGTCTTTGGTTCCCGTGGATGGATCGCGAGCGGAAAACCAAAGTCGGATGGCAAACCTTTGGTGATTTCATCCCATGTGTCGCCACCGTCCGCAGAGCCGTAAACGCCGCAATGATTTTGTTGAAAGAGCAGTGATGAACCGGGAGACATCAACAGCTTGTGAACGCATTGGCCGTATTCGGGATACTTGTTCGGCATGAACTCGGCGCGGGTGCCGCGGTTCTTTGGAATCCACGTTTTGCCGTCGTCCTCGGTGCGGAACACGCCGACCGCCGATATGCCGACGAACATCCGATCCGGATTAGAGGGGTCCAACACAATGGAATGAAGACACAAACCGCCAGCGCCAGGTTGCCACTCAGGCCGGGTCGGGTGCATGGAAAGAGCGCGCACTTCGGACCACGTTTCACCGGCATCGTCTGACCGGAACAGAGCCGCTGGAGCAATCCCTGCATAAAGCACGTTCGGTTCACTCGCACGGCCCGGTTCGATGTGCCAGATGCGGTCAAGCTTCGCCTCGGTATCCGGAGCAAGCGCCGGGTTTTGTTTCGCGGAATTCCACGTTTTACCAAGATCGGCGGACCAGACGATCTCCGATCCGAACCATGAATCATTGGCAGTGGCGAAAATCTTCCCGGAACGGGTGTCGTAGATCGCGTGATTGACTTCTTTCCCGGAAAGAAATGGCCCGGACATCGTCCATTCCATTCGGTTATCACTTGAGAAAACAAAGAGCCCCTTTTTTGTTCCTGCCAGCAGTAGCGTTTTATCCTTCATAAATAAATGTTCGCCTGAGGGAAATCAGCGGAACGGTTTTAAACTTCAGATGACTCTATGAAATACAGTTAGAACGAAATGTCGCGAAGGAAAACCTGCCTGATTTATTTCGGAACAGCGGTTTGTGCCTGAGAAGCCTTCGCTCGCAATGCCTCTATCCACACGGTGTTTACGCCGCCGTTGGGCTTGCCGAGATTGTTGTCCTTTTTGTAATCCTCCGAATATGCCATCCAGGCTGCGGGAAAATCATTCAAATCCGCTTTATTCCCCAGAAACCGGAAGCCGACATTTTCGCCAATCATGCCAACGTCTATATAGCCTTTAACGCCATTTTCCCAGCCGAGCTTGCCGGGATCAGCAGGACCGTTATGAGTGGCGTTGGAGGCGCGGTATTTTAGAAAATCAACTTGCCCGTTCAAATAAAGCAGGTGGAGGCTTTTCCCTGGCTTCCGGAAGCTAAACGCATTGCCTGTCGGCGCCACATTACAATAGAGACTCGACCGGGCGTAAAAACTGAGGGTGAAATCATTGGCATTGGTATCGTCAGTGCCATTTCCATCATAGATTACGATCAACGTCCCGCTCGGCACCGCGCTCAAAAAACCGTGACCCAAATCCTGCAAGGTGCATTGGTCATTTTTTGGAACATTCCATATTGGCCTGTCCGAAACTTGCAGGCCATTCAAGTTCAGTTTGTCCGCAACCACCAACAGTTCCACTGCCTCAAAATGACTTTTTCCAAGTCCTTTTTTAGCGTCGAAATAAATTTCGTTGATGATGACATCGCCGGGATTCGCAGCCCGGAGAGCAAAAATGCCAACCCAAAGGAAAAGGCCCGCCAGGTATTTCAGTTTTGCTGAATAGATAATCTCCATGCTGCAATCCACAAACGATAAACCCGAGACAAACTGCCTTTGTGCAACTTGCTTGCCAACAGCAATTTTCGTAGGTCTGAGAATGATCAGGAAGCGGTGTGGAATGAAAAATGCCTGGCTCCATCGCCCCCGCGTGAACTGTCATTTACTTCGTTTCTCGATAAAGGCGAACAAGTGGCTCTCGCTTTAAAACGATTTCTTTTACCTCAGATGGATCCACTCCGGCGAGGAAGCCCCGGATCGGGCTTGCTGTGGCTTAGATGGTCATTGGTGAGCAGTTAAATCGGACGGAAACCTTGTGGTGGCATTGAGCATTTCGCTCAAAGCAGAGACATCCCCTAACGCGACACTGCTCTCCGCGCGCGTCTTCAAATTTTTCAATTTCACCACCAACCCGCCTGGCTCGGTTTTCTCAACGCGAGCCGAATGGGTGGCGTTCAACTCGAGGGCACGTTTGAATTGCTTATCGGACTTCACTGGAGTCAGGGAATATTCGACTGAGAAATTCTGCTCACGCAATTGTTGGATTAGTTTCAACGAATCGCAGCGCAACTGTTCATCTTCGATCAAAACAAAAATGTCGGTCTGCGAATCGAACTTCGGCAGCAGCTTGCGTGATTTCAACAATTCCAACAGAACGACATCACCCATGCCGAAGCCAAGCGCCGGCAGATCCACTTTGCCGCCGCTGATCAATTTCACGAGATTGTTGTAACGACCCCCGCCTGCGATGGCGCGAAATTCGCCCTTGCGATCGAATGCTTCGAACACCACCCCGGTGTAATAGGCCAGCCCTCGAATCACATGATAATCCACTTTCACAAACTCGCCGAGTCCGCGCGCGGTGAGATTGTTCAGGATGGCAGCGAGTTCGGAGGTTGGTTCACCGCCCTGAATAAAATCTGCTACCTCATCATATGAGAAGCCAAGCTCCGATAGTTTTTGGGCACTTTCTTCCGGTTTTGCCCGTTCGAGCTTATCGATGATCTGGAAAAACTCGTAAGCTTTCGATGGATCCGAATTGCGCTTGTTGAAAAAATCTTCCCAGGCATTGCGGCTACTCAAGCGCAGCACAAAATCTTCAGTGGTTAATCCAAAAGAACGAAGGACATCGATCAAGAGTGCAATCACCTCGGCATCGGCTGAAGGGTCGTTTTCCCCAAAAACATCACAATTAAATTGAAAGTGCTCCCGGAGCCTTCCTTTGCCTGGACGTTCGTAACGAAACAACTGCGGAACTGCATACCATTTGATCGGCTTTTTGTAAGTGCGCTCAGCGACAGCAACCATCCGAGCCAAGGTTGGCGTCATTTCCGGACGCATTGCCACGGCGCGTTCTCCCTTATCTATAAAATTAAAAAGTTGCCCGACGATCTCCTCGCCGCTTTTCAGAGTGAATAATTCGAGCGGCTCCAGTGGTGGGCCGTCGTATTCCCGAAAACCATATCGACGAGCGGTTTCACGCCATTTGTTAAAGATGTATTGGCGAGCATCGCAACTCCACGCATCGGGGGTGGGCAGCGGTTCAGGGTAAAAATCGCGGAAACCGGGCAAACGTTCCATAAGTTGGCCACAAAAAGGCACAAAAGCGGCCAAAGCAAAAGAAAATCTTAGGCGCGATGCATTCTGGAACGTGATCGAACAGCACTAACGCCTGGCCGATTAACTCCCAAAGAAAAGAAGAGGTGAACGCAGCTTCGTAGCCGCATTCACCTTGTAAAAATCACTTCGTGGATTACCGCTGAATCCGTGCCGATCCGCCTTTGGCAAACTCGGTGACCTGTTCCACAGTGGACATTGTTGTGTCACCCGGAAACGTCGTGAGAAGCGCCCCATGCGCCCAACCCAACCGCACCGCATCCTCAGGAGATTGGCCTGACAACAGTCCGTAAAAGAATCCCGCCGCATAACCATCACCGCCCCCGACACGATCAATGACGTCGAGTTCGCAGGTTGGCGAGTTGTAGGTCTTGCCGTTGATCCAGGCGACAGCGCCCCAACTGTGACGATTCGTGGAATGAACTTCCCGCAATGTCGTCGCCACGATTTTAATCTGCGGATGCTTCTTCGTGACGTTCGTCATCATGCTGACGAAGGCGCTGGAATCGAGTTTGGACTTGGCGGCCACTTCAGGTCCTGGAATGCCAAGGCCGAGTTGCAGATCTTCTTCATTGCCGACGAGCACATCCACATGTTTGACGATGCGGTCGAGAATCGCCACGGCACGATCGTGTCCACCGGCGATGTTCCAAAGTTTGGCGCGATAATTCAGATCGAACGACACAACGGCACCAGCGGCTTTGGCGGCCTGCATTCCTTCGATGATCACTTCGGGAGTTGTCGCGGAGAGCGCGGCAAAAATCCCGCCACTGTGAAACCAGCGGACCCCGTTTGCGAAAATTGTTTTCCAATCGAAGTCGCCGGGCTTCAACTGCGCCGCGGCTTCATTGCAGCGATTGTAGAAAACGACGGGAGGACGAATGCCATGCCCCTGATCGCTGTAAACACATGCCATGTTCGGACCGTTGACACCATCATGCTTGAAACGTTTGTAGAAAGATTGGACGCCCATTCCGCGAACGCGTTCGGCAATCAGGTCGCCGATGGGATACTCAGACATGGCGCTGGCGATCCCGGTCCGCAGACGAAAACAATCAGCGAGGTTTGCCGCTACATTGAACTCACCGCCGCTGACGTGGATCTGGCACTGTGTCGCTTTGCGAAACGGAATGAGGCCTGGATCAAGGCGATGCACGAGAGCGCCGAGTGACACGAAATCCAGGGCGCCGTCCTGGCGAATCTTAAAACCGTATTGGTCTTCACTTGAAATTTGTTGTGACATGGCGGGAGAGTTAAACTGAACAAACGAAGAACGAGCAAGCGCTTTTAACTTTGCGAATGCTCCAGGGCATGTGAGTCGTCACCTTCGTGAAACTCCCCAGCCCTTTTCACAGGAAAGCAGCTTACCGACGGCTGTCTTCCCGTAACCGGACACGCCCAAAAAATGGGGAATCTAATAAACGATGCTGTCAAAACGGTTGAAAACGCACGAACAATTTGCGACCGGAAGAAGACCGGGAAGAATAGAAACCACAGATGGACACAGATGAACACAGATGGGAACCGCAAGGAAACAAACTTTACACGAGCACAATGTTTCTTTGTCTTTTCTTATCTGTGTCCATCTGTGTCCATCTGTGGTTTCTCTACTGAATCAGTGACGATGCCTTTCATTTTAACTTTGTTGTTTGCGGGTGCGGGACTCGCCCTGCACGCCAGACGTTTGCCACCGCAAAACCTGTTTGCGATTGCGCTCCTGGTTTTCGGGAGCGCGACTGCGGTGGAATGGAGCGCGCAGGTTTGGGGCATTCCGTTTACTCCATTTCCGTTAAATAATGAGAGCTTCTGGTGTTTGCCGATTGGCTGGATCGGGGCGATTATGTTTGCGAGGAAGATTGCTCAAACATTTTTCGGCCCACGCCGGGGCAGTTCCAACTATGGTTTGTGGGTTCTCACGACGACGGTTCTGATGAGCGCCGCGTTTTGGAGTTTGGCGGAGACGATTTTGGCCGGGTTCATCCTGTTGAATTTTGTCGGTCGCCTTGTCACGAGCACGGGCATACTGATGCTCGTTCTTCCATGGCTGATTGAGAAGCGGCCTCGAATATATCCTGTGCAGTGACCTTAAACTGAGCAGTCCCCTGACGCTTTAACTAGGCCGGATGCCATTGTCAGGGAAAAAACCTTGGATCAATAATTGATGCAGCGAAGCGAAAAACCTTAAGGTGCTTGTTTATGGTTGAAAATATTTTTGAGAGTCGGACCGCCTTACCGAGAATCGCTATGGTCTCCACACATGGGTATGTCGCGAGCAATCCGCCTTTGGGGGCAGCCGATACCGGTGGCCAGGTGGTTTATGTTCTGGAACTTTCCAAGAAACTGGCCCAGTTGGGATACGAGGTGGACATCTGGACGCGTCGCTTCGAGGGACAGGAGGAGATCGATGTGGTTAATGATCAGGTGCGCATCATTCGCATGGCCTGTGGTGGTCCTGATTTTATCTCCAAAGAATATCTCTACGAAAAACTTCCTGAATGGGGTGAGAACGCGCTGCGGTTCATCAAGAAGCACGAGCTTAAATACCAGTTTATCAACAGCCATTACTGGGACGCTGGCCTGGCCGGTCAGCACTTGAGTGAAGTGCTGGGAGTGCCGCACATTCATACGCCGCATTCCCTGGGAGTCTGGAAGCTGCGCCAGATGGAGGCTGACTTTCCGGACAGCAAGGAGACGTTCGACAAACAGTATAATTTCTCAAAACGAATCCATCACGAGCGGTTGTTATACGGGCAGAGCGACATGGTGATAGCGACAACCCCGCAACAACTCGATTTGCTGAGCCAGGATTACGAGGTGCCCCCTGAACATTGCCGAATGATCCCGCCGGGGTACGATGATAATCGCTTTTTCCCCGTCGGCGAGGCGAGCCGTGCTGCGATCCGGCAGCGGCTCGGTTTTTCAGGAAAAGTGGTTCTGGCGATTGGCCGCCTGGCCCGGAATAAGGGTTATGATTTGCTCATTAACGGATTCAAGGTTCTTTTGGAAAGGGAACCTGAAGCGGTGCTTTATCTCGGCGTTGGCGGGGTGAATTTGAACGAACTGGAGTCGAGGATTCTGGCGGAACTCAAACAGCAGGTTGCCGAGTTGGAGTTGTCCGACAAAGTGACTTTTGCCGGGTTTGTTCCAGAAGACGATATGCCCGATTATTATCGGGCGGCGGATGTGTTCGTTCTTTCCAGTCGCTACGAACCGTTTGGCATGACAGCAATCGAGGCAATGGCATCCGGGACGCCGACGGTGGTGACAACCCATGGCGGGTTGTTCCGGTCTGTGACCTTTGGACGGCATGCGCTGTATGCCGACACATTTGACAAGGAGGATTTGGGGATAATGATGCTCAAGCCGCTCCGGCATCCGAGGTTGCGGATGCGCCTGGCTCGAATGGGGGCTCATAAAGCGCGCAGTTTATTTACATGGACCGGTATCGCGCAGCAGTTGATTGCGGTGGTGGAACGTCGCGATACTTCGACTTTTGTGGTGTCGGACACTGAATGGGATGAACCTTGGAATGACGCAGATTAAGGCTTCGAAGGGGAGGAGTCACCAGACGAAAAAAACGATGACAAACCAAACTATCCGGCTGTTCTGTTCCGATTTGGATGGGACATTGATTGGTAATCCAGAAGCGACCCGCCGTTTCAAAGATACATGGGAAAGTTTACCCGCGAACACCCGTCCGGTTCTCTGCTACAGCAGTGGGCGATTGGTGCAGGATGCCATTGATCTACTCGCCACCGGGAGTTTGCCATGGCCGGACTACATCATCGGTGGTGTTGGGACACAAATCTACGATGGGAAAACCAAACGCCCGCTCCACGACTACAATCGCACTTTCAGTGAAGGCTGGGATCTGCAAAAAATCGAGGAGGTGCTTGCCCGTGTTCCCGGAGTGGTTCGGCAACCGCCGCAATTTCTTCATCCCTACAAGTCGAGTTGGTACTTATACCAGGCGATCCCCGAAGCCATTGATACGATTCGCGAGGAACTGGCACAGGCCGGCTTGAAGGTGTGTCTCGTTTATTCGAGCATGCGCGATTTGGATGTGTTGCCCCTCAGCACCAATAAGGGAAATGCATTGCGTTGGCTTTGTGAGAAGCTGGGTATTCCTTTGGAGAACGTTCTCGTCGCTGGCGATACCGGTAATGACAGCAGCATGTTCCTGTTACCGGGGGTGCAGGGGATCGCGGTGGAAAATGCGCAACCGGAACTTTACGAGGCGGTGGTTAAACTGCCGGTTTACTGTTCCACACAGGTCATGGCCGATGGCGTGCTCGAAGGGCTCAAGCATTTCAAGGTGATTCCTGAGAAACCGTCGGTCGATGCCACCACGCTCCCTCCCTCGGAGATGGATCCCACCTTGCGAATGCTGTTCACGGAAGCAGCGCTCGGTTCGTTGACGACTGAAGAGAGGCAGTTGATTTGCACTGGTTATGACAAGGCGCTGGTGGCATTGCGTAAAAATATTACGCCTCTCGGATTCTCCGCGTGTTCTCTCGCAGACAACGATAGCGTCGGAACCGATATCAACTACCGCAGTGTCTGGGCGCGTGATGGTGCGATCACATTGGTGTCCACGATCGATCTTGAAGATGCCGATATTCGCGCTGCGCAGAAGCAAACCCTCCGCACACTCTTCGATCATGTTTCCCCCAATGGTCTGATTCCGGCGAATGTTCGCATTGACACCGGAGTTCCCGATTACAGCGGCGTGGGTGGCATCTGCGCAATCGATAGCGGCTTGTGGGCGGTGATCGCGTTTTATCATTACGTCGTTAAAACCAAGGACTACGATTTTCTGACGGAATATTCGGACAAACTTCAGCGCGTGATGAATTGGCTCAGCGCATTGGACAGCAACAATGATGGGCTCTTGGAAATTCCTGAAGCGGGAGATTGGACCGATCTGTTCGGGCGCAGTTACCATGTGCTCTATGACGAAGTCCTCTGGTATCGGGCGAACGTTTGCTTTGGGCGGTTGCTCGAATTTCAGCAGAAGTTTGATGAGGCATCGGGTTACCTGCGCTGGTCGCAATTCATTCGCGGCAAGATTCTAGCCTCCTTTTGGCCTACTACCAAACAGAGCGAAACCCCGGTGCAAGTGACCTTTGCTGACCGGCAGTTTTCCCTGGGCGATTCGAGTTACCTTCTCGCGGAGATCACCCCGTTTAGCTTCAGTTGGCGCTGTGATGTCCTGGGGAATGTCCTGGCGTTCCTTACCAATGTCCTGGATGTGGAACGCGCGCGCGTCACGTTCAAATTCTTGTGGGGCGTCGGGGCCAATGATCCATGGCCGGTGGTCAATCTTTATCCGCCGGTGCAAGCGGGAGACCCGGATTGGCGGCCTTATTACACGGTGAACCTGTTGAATCTTCCCTCGCATTATCATAATGGAGGCATCTGGCCATTCGTCGGCGGCATGTGGGTTCGATTTATTCACCGGTTGGGTTTGCACGAGGTGGCTTGTCATGAATTATTGAAACTGACGCAACTCAACCGTCTTGGAAAAAACCAGGAATGGGAGTTCAACGAATGGGCACACGGCCGCACGGGCCGGCCGATGGGTAAATGTTTCCAGGCGTGGTCGGCGGCATCCTACATTCGTGCCTGTCAGGAACTACAGGTCAGCCCGGAGAATCTGAATAATGATTCATAAGACATCTCCCACAATCCTCTGTTTCGGCGAAGTGCTTTGGGACTCATTGCCCCAGGGATTGTTCCCCGGTGGAGCGCCCATCAATGTTGCCTATCACCTGAAACAACTCGGGGATCGCGCCATCCCGATTACTGCTGTCGGCAACGACTTTCTTGGCCAGGAACTGGTGCAACGTTTGCGCAGATGGGGACTTGAGACCGATTATATTTCCATTCTACCCCACAAATTAACTGGAGCGGTGCAAGTGCAGGTGGATGCAAAAGGCAGTGCCACTTACACCATCATCGAAGATGTGGCGTGGGATTGGATCGAGCTCTCTTCCGAACTGGAGGAGGTCGCCAGCCAGAGCCGTGCGTTGGTTTATGGAACTTTGGCTCAACGCTCAAAACATAATCGACAGCAACTGACCTGGCTCATGGAACGGGCTCTGAAGGCGCTGAAAGTTTATGACGTAAACCTGCGTCCACCGTTCGATTCCCCGGAGCTGGTCTGGCAACTCGCGAAAAAAGCAGATGTCATCAAGCTCAACGATGACGAGTTGCAAAAACTGCTCGGAAAGACATTGGGACGCGACGCACTTGAATCCGGCGCGCAAGAACTGGCCGCGATAACAGGTTGCTCACGAGTCTGCATCACCGCAGGCGCAAAAGGAGCAGGCCTGCTGCTGGATGGAAATTGGTTCTGGGCGGAAAGCGAGCCGATCACGGTTGCAGACACCATCGGTGCAGGGGACGCATTCCTGGCGGCGTTGGTCCATGGATTGTTGGCGGGAACGGTGTCACCGCACGACGTGTTGGAACGAGCTTCTCGTCTCGCCGAGTTTGTCGCGTCCAATGCTGGCGCCACCCCGCATTATTCAATTTCCGCAGAGGGTCAAATCCAGGTTCCGGGCAAATAATGGCAACTTTTGTTTGAGGTGAAGTGGAACCGGTTCATACTGCTTAACTTATGGAGAAAATACTCACCTTAAGTTCGGCGGAATTGATCGCCGTAGGCATTGAATCGATCCTGATTTTAATCGCGGCATTTGCACTTTTCTTTGGTTTGAAACGCGGCCTGGTTGTTCTTTCCAAGCGCGCAAGCCTCCCCACCCTCGCTTTAACACCGGTGCGTTTGGTATTGCGCTACGGAATTTTGATCCTTGCCGGTTGCCTTATTCTCTCGCGTTTCGGCATCAACGTGAACGGCATCCTGGCTGTTCTTGCCACCGGGGTGGCAATGATTGCGATTGGGTTTGTCGCGGTCTGGAGTGTCTTGAGCAATCTTCTCTGCACTTTTGTGCTGATCATCTTTAAACCGTTTTCGGTCGGGGACGATCTCGAATTTTCAGCAGACCAAATCGGCGGAAAAGTGGTGGACCTGACGCTGATTTTCACCACCTTGCGCGGCAAGGAAGGTGAACTCTACCAGATTCCGAACAACCTGTTTTTTCAAAAAATCTTTAAATGTCGTCCGGGTAACAAGGCAGTAGGGCTCGACGAACAGTTGCAACGGGTAGCGCCAGCGGATTCGCTGGTTCAAGTTTCGGCTGCGGGAAACAGGTGAGTCGAGAGCGCGATCGGCGCTTGGCTCCATGCATCGTTAGCCGACATCTTCTGCCTCCCGACACTGTGGGCATCTGCCATGCTCATCAAGCTCCATAATAGGAAACATCTCCTCAAACCGATACTTCGGAATCGTGCTGGGTGTCTTCGGCTTTCGGCCATAAGACTGACATCTGGAACACTGAACGATCCATTTCTGGCAACGCTTGTCGCGTAAAAACCAATCGAGTGTTCTGGTCTCGGTTCTCATACGCTCGGTGTGGGCTAACGCGCTGGATCAGTGACCCCGCGCCGATGATGTTCAAAATGAAACACAAGCGCGAACGCGGGGTTCACTGCATCCAGTTTGTTCGGGCTCGTTATCATGACTGATCTGTAGCTGGATACTCCGATAAGAAAAGTGAAATCCCAAAGTCTGCCATTGCCCGCATCATCTCATGTGAAAGTGCTGCTCCGCCGCCTGAGGCGTCTTCGCGCGGCGCGAACCCGATGTCGGCAACGTAGTTATCGGGCCTGAGTGTGTCCCGGTTTTCAATTAGCCACGCCTCGAGTGCCTCTGCCTGATCCCGAAGCCGCCAATTGTCATCGCACAACCAAGCAATGCGCTCGTTCTCTTGGCCCTCTGGAGTGACTCGGTAAATATTCACGGGCATATGCGTATCGTGGCCGAACGTCCCGGCTCAGGCAGGCCGGGCCAATGATGTTCAATTGTCAACCGAGATGCGATCCCGGCCTTGCCTGCAGCCGGTTGGTTATGCTGTCGCCATCTCATACGCAACAAAACCGTGCTCTCCTCCGCTGAACGTCCGTTCGCGACAGCGAACAAACGAACCCGATGCGAACTGCCAATGC
>JACDHS010000205.1 GCA_013820875.1 Verrucomicrobiota bacterium
TCCAAGAATTTGCGGGGAAAACAGCCTGGCAAATAAACCACTTACCGGGTGAAGTCTTTGTCTCACGTAACCGCTTCTCCATTAGCGACTATTAGCGCAGATTAGCGGTTAAACTGCGGTTTTTAGGATGAACAAGTGCGCCACCCGATTTCCGATAGCCAGATAGCACGTAGATACACATTGATCGCAAAAAAGGCGACCTCTCACGAGGTCGCCTTGCGCAAAAACTGATGATCAATTAGACGCTGACTTTATCTGACGACGGATCTTTGGCAGCCTGTTTGGTGCCTTCAAGATGGACGGGCTTGTAACCACCAATCGCTTTGAAGTAGAGAAGGATCAGCAAGTAGATTACGGCCATGCCCAAGGGGATGACCGAGTCCGCCTTTAGAGTTTTGCGATCGCCAGCTTGATCGGCTGAAACAATGGCATGCTGCTCTGCTGTTCTCTCAGTCGCGTCTTTCGCCTCCGCCAATTTCTTACCGTCAATTGCCTGAACCGCACTGAAGAAGAGGAACTTCGAGGGTTGCTCAACCTTCACTTGCTCATAAACTTCCGGATTCGTGCTCTTCAAAGTTTCCGCGGCGTAGCGGTCTTTGGAATAGCCTAATCCAGGTCCACCCAACAGACCGGCGGAAAGCATCCCGATACCGCCCATGATTGAGATAGCGATGGCGCCGGTGCGCGGGAAACGATCTGAAGCAACGGCCAGCATGGTTGGCCAGAAAAAGGTTTTACCCACTGCATAAATACCGAGAGCGATCAGCGCGGTGGTAAACGTCTGCATTCCACTGGCGAGTTGAAGACCAAATACCGCGAGGACAGAACAGATCAACAGCAGGCCAACAGGCGAGATCTTTAGAGTTTTCTCAATGAAATGAGCGCAGAACCGCAAGGCGAACATGATGAGAGAAGTCCAGATGAACAGCCACTTGCCTTGTTCAGAAGTGAACAGGTTGCCAGTGATATTCTGGATCCAACCGTCGGTGCCGAGTTCCACCGCTCCAACGAGCATGTGAGCAATGAACAGAGCGAATAGTAGAACGGAGCCGATTGAGAATTTTGTCATCAAACCGACGACGAGCAAAAGCGCGCCACCAATGAAATACCCGGTGTATTTGGCGATTGCGGCAACTGTTTCCGGAGGCTGCGATTTGTTAACCAGGAAGTCGACCACAGGCGTAAGTATGCCTCCAAAGAAGACTGCCAAAAGCGCACACACAACGAGCGCACCCAACAGACCGACATCTTTGAACATTTCGCCCAGGCTCGCTCCTTTTTCCGATGCCTCCGATTTCGGAAACTTTTGGCCCATAAACATCAAGCCATAAGCAATTGTCGGCAACAGGTAGAGGGAGAGTTGGATCTTCCAGCTCACCTGGAATTTGTCATCCAACACCCAACCGATAACGGCTCCCAGGATCATGCCCAACGGCCAACTGGCGTGCAGGATGTTCAAGTAATGGGTGCGATTGTTCGGGTAGAGGGTCGCAACAAGCGGATTGGAAACCGCTTCAAGCACACCATTCGCAAAAGCAAATATGAACATGCCCCATACTAGGTAAATGTAGGCATTCTCTGGGGTGGAGGCCGCGAAGGTGACGAAGGCAGAAACGATATGCAGCACAAATGCGGCAACCACCAACTTACCATATCCGAACTTATCCACGACGATACCGCCGCCAATAATGCCGAAGCAGAACCCGGTGAACCCTGCTCCGCCGATTGCGCCCAGTTGGGTCGCGGTGAAGCCGAACTCACTCCCCCAGTTATCAAAAATACCGCCACGAATTGCGAAGCCGGCGCCGGCGGCAAGAATGGCGACAAATCCAGCCCATAAGAGCCGGCTGGCGTTTGGTGCGATACCTTCAGTTTTTGCTGACATAGTGTGTTTTCTTTTTTTGTTGGTTAAAGATTAAAGAGTGAATGCAGGCAGCTTCACGATCGCTCCACCTTTCATGGCGGATTGATGTGCGCATAGACCCACGCAGGTCCAGTTGGCCGATTGTTTTGCGTTCGGGAACGGTTGGCGATCTTCCACCAGCGACATGACGAATTCGTGGACAAGGTGCGGATGCGAACCACCGTGGCCGGCCCCCTGGGTGAAGCTCAGGTGCGTTTTCTTGCCGAGATCATAGACGCCCTTCGTTGTGAATGGCTGGATACCTTTGGGCAAACGCTTTTTGTAATCGGGAGCTTTCACCGATTTTGGAATCTTGTGCTCCGGCAGTTTCGCGGTGTGCATCACGAGCGGTTCATGCTCCACCAATGGCCATTCCACGGAAGCTTTGCTGCCATAGACGTCAATGCTTTCGCGATATTGACGAGCGGTATCGAACAAACTCCGGATGATGCGCGCGTTCACATCGGTATCCTTGAATTTCACATGCGCGGTTTCGACTGCGAAGGGGCTGCCGTATTGTTTGATCAATTCCTTGCGAATCGTTCCGCTGCCGAAGCAGCTCACGTATTCCGCCGGTTTACCGATCAATCCGGCAACGGGACCGACACAATGGGTCGCATACCACATCGGCGGGAGGCCGGGCCAATAGTTGGGCCAGCCATCCATATCCTGCTGATGACTTGCCTGGACGAACTGCAATTTCCCGAGCTTGCCGCCATCGAGCAGCTCTTTCATGTAAAGGTATTCGCGCGCATACACGACGGTTTCCATCATCATGTATTTGAGGCCGGTCTTCTTCACGAGTTCGACGATCTTTTTGCAATCCTCGATACTTGTCGCCATCGGCACGGTGCAAGCCACGTGCTTGCCCGCTTTCAGTGCCTCAATGCTCATCCAGCCATGATCTGGAATGGGAGAGTTGATGTGAACGGCATGAACTTCCGGATCCTTCAACAACTCACGGAAATCGCTGTAGCGCGCCTGCACGTCGAAAGCGTCCCCGATTGCTTTTAGTTTTTTTGGATCCCGCTGGCAGATGCCATACATGCGGGTGAATGGATGCCGTTGGTAAATAGGAATGAACTCCGCCCCGAACCCAAGTCCGACGATGGCGATATTGATCTTTTTATCACTCATGAATATTTAAAAAAATTTAGACACAGCTTGCTTGAAGAGAAATTGGTTCGTAGTGCCCGACATGACATCGTTTCGATACATTCATGTCAATTCGATTCTGAGAACAAAGATTTAAACCAGAGGTTACGGTTGCGGCGGAAAATCCAACACCGGCTCTTCCGAAGTTTCAGTCAGACGCCGATTGATAATCTCCAGGTAGATTCCCGGCATCGGATTCCGGTTCAGGTAATTATTATAAAGCTCCAATGAACGGTCGAACCATTGCTTCGCGTTGTCGTAATCTTCGATTTGCAAGTAGTGCCACCCCATGAAACTTGCCACGAAATAACCATTCGGATCCACCTGCACTGCCTTCTCGAAAAAAGCGCGCGCCTTTTCGTGCTCACCGATCCAGTCCATGCACATTCCGTAACGAAGATAGTTATAGGGTGAATGGCGATTGAGCCGCATTCCCCGATGGAACCATCGCATCGCTTCCAGGGCCTTCTCCTTGTAATCCGCGTTGCCCTGCCAACTTTGGTGTCGGAGCATCTCACCAATTCGATAGGTGGTGTTGAAATTTTGTGGTTCAGCGTCGTAAGCCTTTTTCAGCGCGGCTATTCGTTCATCCGGATTCCCTGCGAGTTGTTCCGCGCGCTTTAACCATTTCTGTTCTTCGAATCTGCGGACTCCCTGGAGCGATAAATACCAGATCCCAACCAGGAGAAGAACGCTAAGGCCCATCTTCGTCACCCACTTTGCAGGGTCCGAAAAAGATCTCGTTTCATAACGCCTGAAGCTAGTGATCAAAGCCATCAGGGTGACAAACAAAATGGCGTTCGCCGGTATCTGCAGGTTGAAGTCCACCACGGAGTGCAACAGGATCGCGATCACTCCAAAAAGCGCGCCCAACAATATCGCTTCGCGATTACTGCGTTTCCGGTTGAGATCGGTTTGCCCTTTTCCCACCTGCGCCCATGTGCAAAAGAATCCACGCGCCAGCAAAAGGAAGCTGCTGAGAATAATAATGACGCCGATAATCCCCCACTCCGCCAGTGCATTGAGATAATCGTTATGGACATATTGAGGACGTCCCTGCACCCGCCAATCAGCCTGCCTGTGTTTTGCGTAGCGCTCATCGAAGTGACCAGGACCCCCTCCCAACCACGGTTCCTCCTTCCAAAGATCGATGGCCGATTCCCAAATCCAGGGGCGAATATCCTCAAACTGTCCAGAGGCATAGCTCTGTTGAACTCGCCTTTCGAACCACGATGCATTTACAAATGCCAAACCAATGCACATCAAAAGCACAAAGATGATAGCGGCTTTTAGACGAGAACCTCTCTGCTTGAACAGAATCACCAGCATCCCCAACAGCACGATACCGGTCGCGGCCCATCCCCCTCGCGAAACTGAAAACCCGATTCCCACCAAAATGATCAAGCCCGCGTAGCCAAGAAAAATTTTGCTGACATGCTTGAACCGTCCCAAAAGGGTGAAGGCAATCGTCAGCGGTAAAATCATCTCCAGAAATCCGGCCAGATGATTTGGATTAACGAATGTCCCACTGCCCCGGCTCAGGTACTGCACCGGCCGGTTGAATGTCCAAAGGTTTGGTGACTTCGTCAGGAATTGAAATGCAGCATAAACGGCAATACCAGATGCCAGGATAATCAACGTTACTGCAATGATCTGCGCCGGTTCGGCCCGCTTCACATTATTTGTGATCGCGAAAAACAAGAATCCATAGATCACCACCCTGATCATCTCCTGCCGCGCCACATATTCAATGTCAGCGATGGAACAGCGCGCGACTGCATACAGGACGAACGCCAGGACAGCCCAGGCGATCGGCGGCCAAAAGATTTTTGTATCAGGCGCAATCCATAGTCGGAAGATCCAAAGCACCCCAATGAGAACCGTCAAGGCCTGGACAACGAGGAATTCAAAAGGCCGGACCGCGCCGGTTGCGAGCGGGGCAAAAACTAAAATTGCAAGGACGAGGCCAAGAATGCCTCGTTCCAACCACTTATCCAATGTCTCGCGATTCATCTTAAATCCGGCAGTTAGAGATTAAAAAAGAAGGGAAACCACAGATAGACACAGATAAACACAGATGTTTCGGGAAAAATCATTCACTCGCCGAGTAATCTCAATTCGCTTCGCATCCCTTCGGGCGGTATCTGTGTCCATCTGTATTCATCTGTGGTTTTACTTCTTTTCCAGGTTCATCGCCTGCTCATGAAAACAGAAAGGCGCAAAAGGTCTCGTGCCTTCTGCGCCTAACCTGTTCTAAATCAACTCAACTCAAATACTCCCGTGGATCGGTGATTCGTCCGGTCAACGCGCTCGCGGCAACGGTCGCCGGAGAGGCGAGGAATACTTGTGATTCCTTATCACCCATGCGGCCTGGGAAATTGCGGTTCGTCGCGCTGATACATTTCAGGCCGGGCTGGTTGATGCGTCCGAACGTATCCACCGGGCCACCGAGACATGCGGCGCAACCAGCGTTCTCAGTCATGCGCACACCGGCGTCGATAAGGATTTCCCAAATGGTTTTGTCACCCCAACGGGTCACTTGCAAATCATGGACGATCTCCGGAGTGGCTGGAACGCCAAAGGTATCGATCACCACTTTCTTGCCGCGCAACACGCGGGCAAATTCTACGAAATCGCTCGTCTTGCCGCCGGTGCAGGAACCGATGTAAGCGCGGTCGAGTTTCACGTCCATGTCCTTCGCCTTCTTGCGTTGGCCCGGATCAGGATGACATGCGACGGTTGGCTCGAGCTTGGAAAGATCAACCACCAGTTCGTAAACGAATTTCTCATCCTTGTCGCGCTCGACCGGATTATAAGTCGCTTTGGTGTCGTTCAATTTGCAACGCGCATCCACGTATTCCTTGGTGCGGGCGTCGAATTCAAAAATACCGTTCTTGCCACCCGCTTCGATCGCCATGTTGGCAATGGTCATGCGGTCATCCATGGAAAGGCTCGCGACACCGGGACCATCGAACTGCATGGCGCGATAGGTCGCACCGTCGAAACCGATTTCACCGATGATGTGCAGGATGATGTCTTTGGCCATCACTCCCGGCTGCATTTCACCTTCGAAACGGAAATGCATCGTTTCCGGAACTTTGATGAGCAATTTCCCTGTGCCGAGGACAAATCCGGCGTCGGTGTTGCCGATGCCGGTGGCAAATTCGTTGAACGCACCTGCCATACAAGTATGGGAATCGGTGCCGAACAGGATTTCACCGGGACGGGTATGGCCCTTTTGCGGGAGCGCCGTGTGGCAGACACCGGCATATCGGGAACCGTATTGGCGCAGAAGATTGCCTTTCTTGGCGTCGTAAACCCAATTGCCATCCGGATCATCGATCACGTCATAGAAATAGGGAAGTTCCTGTTCCTTCACGAATTCGCGAAGAATATCCACGTTGCGGTTCGATTTGGAATCCGCGGTAAAGATGTAATGGTCAGGAATGATGACAACCCGGCTGCGATCCCAGACTTTGGCCGTTTTGCCAAATTCACGCTTAAAAACACCAATGGTGCCCGGTCCACAAACATCGTGAGTCATCAAAACATCTGCATTTACCCAGATGTTGTCACCCGCCTCCACATGGGATTTACCTGCAGCGCGAGCCAGAATCTTTTCGGTCAACGTCATAAAGTGCGCGAAAACTAACGGAAGAACACCCCTGCTGCAATATGAAGTTCAGGGAACACGGTTCAAAGAATCCAAAACCCGGTGGAACTGTGTGACCCCGCCCCAATCCCGCCGCTTTCAACGTCTCCGCGAAACTATCCTGCTCTTGTTCCCGCGGGAACACCTCACCATTTCCGTCAGCAGGAGTTCGGACATTCGAGGTCGTCTCCGAAACTGATTCCACAGCGACGAACCTCTCCAAAACCCGCAAAACTCTGTCAATCCGCCGCTTCCAACCGAGAAAACCCCAGAAACAGACCCCTCGCCCCGTGGGGAATGGAAATATTTCGCGTAACAACACCCCTCTCCCACGGGGAAGGGGGTATTGCTAACGGTAACAGCACCCCCCGCCCCGCGGGGAGAGGGGTCTGTTTCCGTAACAAGGGGGTCGCCCCGCGGGGCGAGGGGTATTGCTAACGTTAGCAA
>JACDHS010000206.1 GCA_013820875.1 Verrucomicrobiota bacterium
CATCGATCAATTGACTGAGCTTGCCGAAACCGATGCTGAATTTTTTCCCTTCTTTGCCGGGGAACTGTTCGATCGCCCGTTTCCCCATGAAGTAGTTCATCAACTCCTGGTCTGTGATGGTGCGGGCGATGGTGGAACTGAAATTGCCGGCCAGATAATACCCTTTCTTCCCCCGGGTCCGCGAACATTTGATCGGCAGATCCCGGTTCACCTTCAGATGCCGGATGATCCGTTTAATCGTGACGGGCGAGACCCGCAATTCATCGCCCAGATCTTCGACGCTCGGATATTTGTTATTGAGCATCTCGTTATAAATATAGGAAACGTGTACTTCATTCATGCGCCACGCCCCGATCATCACGCGTTTCCCTTTGGAGATTTTCGATTTGGATTTTTTACCGGAAGATTTCCCCGATTGTTTGGATTTCATTGTTTGTTTGCTCCCATCAACTGAACCTGGAAAAAGCAGTTGAAACCACAGATGAACACAGATGGACACAGATAAGAAGGGTTTGTGAAGAAACTGGAGCTCACCCTGGTGGTGAATGCTTTCCTGCTGAAAATATCTGTGTTCATCTGTGTCTATCTGTGGTTTCTCTTCTTCTTTGCCTTTCAACTGCCGGATTTAAGCTGAAGGTTCGGTCCCGGGTTTCGCCCGGATCACTTCAGGCCCGTTGTTAGGGACGCCCTCCGCGTCTTCCGTCACTTCTTCAAAGTTCGGGTCAATTTTCGCCAGTCGCGCCTCGTAATAAATCGGCACGGTGGCCTTGTCTTCCTTCGCTTGCAGGATGTCGTAAGCGTCAATGTAATCGCCGAACACGGCCTGGGTGTCTTGTCGCCGCTTTCAATCGGCGTGCCGGTGAACGATGAACGACGCCTTGGGCAACGCACCGCGCATGTGCTTGGCGAAGCCGTCAATGGAAATCGTATTAGCTGCGGTGCGCTTCGTCGGCGATGACGACGATGTTGCGCCGGTCGGACAGCAGCGGATGCTTGCCGTCTTTTTCATCGGGAAAGAATTTTTCTGAACGTGGTGAACACCTCGGTCAAATCAATCCGCACTCTCAGCCGCTTGGCGCAAAGCCAGAAACGCTTCTTTTAAAGCTTGGCTAACCGCGCTGTCTGCCTCTTGAAGAACGAGCACTTGGTATTGGTCGAGAAAATCTTTTCGCAAGCGATGAAACAGGTGCAGGAAGTGGCGTAGGAATCCAATGCAATCGAGAATCGCGATTTCGACGCCGCCCGTTTCGTCATACTTGGAACGGGCATATTCACGGATGTCGTCGGCTACAGCCTCGGTTGAAATGAAGATGCAGTTCTGAACGTGCTTCCCTTGTGCGGCGATTTTCTGGAGCGCACGGTCAATGTCGGCGCGCTGCACAGCCTTGTTCTTCATCTCATAGCTCGTCACCACTTTGTCCTCGCCGAGCAGCGTGATTTGAACATCGCCCACCGCGCCGGTTTGTTCATCGGCGGCATTGTGAGCGGTGAGATTGAGCACACGCTCGCCGAGTCGCGTCTTTGCAGCTTCGTAAGCAGCAGCAACAATCAAGACCAGCAGACGGCTCGAACCTTTGCAACGCAGATGCTGCTCAACCAGATTCACCGTGTCCTCGGATGAGAGCGGTAGCGCGCCAACGACCCGACCGACGCCCGAAAGCAATGTCTTCAGTCGAACTTTCCGCACATCACGTTCGAGCAGCAAAAGCCGGATAGATTCATCCAAGACATCCTTTGCCGAGGCCCGTCCGGCACGCACATCGTCCAAAAGCTGCAAGGCATCGTGATACATCACCATCGGACGCCCGACCAAAACAACTTTCGTTGTGAGCGTTTGATCCATGTTCCGCAGCGTCGGCGTGAGAAATGCGGTGGTGGAATTGCAGGGAAGATTGTGGCGCGTGATGAAGTCACCGATGAATTGCTCGTCGTAACTGCGGCCAGAGAAACAATCCTTGCCGCCGATTTTTGTGTAGGGCTTGCGCGGGTCGATTTCTGGGCGATGCAGCTTCGCCAACATGCACGCCATAATCAGCCGCACCCCGGCGCGATTACTTGGACAGTTCGCCACTGACACCACGCGCGCGGCGATCTCCTCATCGTGGATGAAGGAATGGCCGAGATTCTTTTGGGCGCGCTTCAGCGCAGCCTCAAGTAGTGGGGAACAATTCTCCATTCGAGTGCCTGCCGTTGCGTTTGATTTTGTGCGGGTTGTAATTTGTCCAGAGAATCTCCACGCGCTTATCCTTCGTGGAATGATTCGTTCGCGCGGGCGAAATCGTCTTGTGCCACTTCGGAGCGGGATAAAGCTGGTCGAGAATGCCCGCTTGATAATTCGAGAACGCCGCCATGCCTTGAACCGCGTTAAGTGCTTCCGCGAGATCCTTGTGTTGCGCGTCAGTCATTTCAAACCCGTAAGCCTTCGAGTCACCGCGAGTCGAATGGACGTAAGGCGGATCGCAGTAAAAAAGCGTGGTTGGCGAATCATAGAGATGAATGACGTTCACGGCGGGACGGTTTTCGATTTGAACACGAAGCAACCGTTCGGCAACCGCAGGCAAATTTTCCACCGAGCCAAGCCATCGGCTGATGACACCGCTCATGCCGGCGCGACTGGTGTTTTTGCAGTTCGCCCAGCGCCCAACGGTGGCCGTCTGAGCCAAACCTGTTCGCACTTGCCGGGCGCGAACAAAAAATCGTCGGGCGCGCTCCAATGCCGACAAGTCCGGACTGATTTCGCAGGCTATGGCGAATTCTTCGCGCGCGAACGGAGTCAATCCGATGGCTTCAATCAGCTGTGCCTTTTGCTCGCGAAGAACGCGAAAGAAATTCACCACTTCGCCGTCAAGGTCGTTGAAAGTTTCCACCGGCGAGGGTTCACGATTGAGCAGCACCGCGCCCGAACCGGCGAACGGCTCGCAATAATGATGGCAATCGGGCAGCAGCGGCAGCAACCAGTCGAGGTGTGAAAACTTTCCACCATACCACCCGAATGGAATGAGCTTCTTTTTTTCAGTGAGGCGGTTGATGGGCGGCGGCACTGTCCGGCCGCGCGGCGAAGAATCACCATTGACCCGGTACGGCTGCGGGTCTTCGTGCAGCGCGGCAACGCTGCTCTGCCGATGTTTTGCTTTGCTGATTCGTTTGGTTTTCGTGCTCATGATTCTGCAAAACATTCCGCGCTTTGTCCAACGAACTCCGGCGTGAACTGGAATTTGGTCATAGGGGCGGCCACTTGGCCGTTGTTGTCCGGCACTTCACCAAGACCTCTCGCATTTGCTCCAAGCTGTAATGCTCCGTTGCTCGCCATGCGCGATAGACATCGGAACACGACTTTTCCAAAGCCAGGAAGGCCTTCATCAGCCTGTCGTCCTTCAAGTTTTCCAAGAGTTTGAACGTGTAGAACTGCGCGAGGGCTTCATGTGCCACGCTTGGCGTCGAATCAGGCACATCGGCCAGCGGCAGGGCGTAGCTCTGCCAATGCAAACCGTCATGGTCTCTACCGACGTGAGAAAATGCGTGAACGGTTTCGTGGATGAAGACCACAGTGCTCAGAGCGTCTTCATCAATCTTCAACTGCTTGGCCGCACGAACAATCATCCGCCGGTAGAGGACGACTTGCATCTTGGACGGGAAATAAGCGCCAAGCAGATTATCAATTCCGAAGTCCTTTCGTTCGTTCGATATCCACTGCGTCAACTCACCATCGCCGAGAATGTTCTCGGCTTTCCGCCGCGCTTCGTCCCAACGGACTTTTCCCGGCTGCGAATTGTTCCACTCCGCTCTGGTGACGGCTATGCGGCGGATGAGTTCAGGCGGAACGTCGTCGCTCATGCTGTAATTCAGGTCTCGGTCTCTCCAGAGCTCCTGAAGCGGGCGAGGTTCATATTTATCTTCTTCATCTGTCCTGTATGTCGCAAGCGACCCGTTGAACGCTTTGCGGAATTCAGCATCAATGTCGTAAGTCAGCCCCATTAAATCTTTGAGAAGGAATTCCTGCCCGATTTCAAATGATATTCCATGCGGGTCGGGACGTTTACGGGAGCCGAGATAATCCATCCGCATTTCCGATGAAAACCTCCACCACAAGGGCTTCAACAATCCGCTCTCCAAAACTTCCAAGTCATCACTGAGCGACATTATTCCCCGATGTCTTTCGGGCCAGCGGTGGAACGCCCAGAACACCGCCCTTTGGCACTTCATCGTTTTCAACGACGCGAAGGCGTCCACTATTTCAGCAGCTTTATCCGGGTCGTAAAGACTGCTGCTGCCGTGGAGTGTCAGGTGAGAGTAATGGGCAAAATCCTCTATCAGCCGTTCCGCTACGCAGACAGTGAAATCAGGATAGGCTTCCGCGCCCAATGCTAGGTCAAGCTGTTCCGCCTCCTTGACAATTTCCTTTGCTGTTCGGAACGATTTGCTGCGCACCCGTCGCCGGAATTTCTCCAGTTGGATTTCCTTTTGTGCGCGCTGCTCAGGTGTTAGCAACCAAGGCCTGTCCTGCTTTACACCCGTCACAAATCCGGGGGAGAATACGATTCGTTCGATTGCTTCCTCCGCGCCGGCAATGTGGCCGCATACTGCGTAGAGGTCGGTGAGCCTTCGTGATTCTCCACCAGAACGAATGCTACAAAGCAAATCGTCGAACTCTCGCCTTGCGCCAGATTTCCCATCCCATTCATCGTTTAGAAGCCAACCAAACGTGGTTGTGCTTCCGTCTCGTGTGAAATCTTGCCAGTGAGCTTTAGCCCATTTTTGCACCGCAATGACTTGCGGGTTCGGCTTCAGGCCCGTGAGGGACTTCGCCTCTTCCGCTCTCTTGAAAATACGGGTGAGGGCGCTGTCTGCGGCTTCTGTCCCAAGACTGACAAGATGCGGTGCAATGCGGATTTCTTCGTTGTCAGCGGCCAGCGCAAGAAACCGAAAGAGGAAATCCTCTTTCTGGCTCGGTGCGGGCAGCCGCTCAAGTTGCTCGTCGAGCAATGTTGTCGCATCCTCCAACTTCTGCGCTCGCCGCCAATTTTCGACGAGCGCGCCAAAATCAATTTCGGAAAGTTTCGACGCCGCCTCTACGGTAGGAGCGGGATGTCGCTTTTCGGAAAGCGCCAACATCTCTTGAAAGAACCCGACGAGTTCAGAGTGGTTGCTGTAAGGGATGATTTGAATACCCTTTGCCAGCCAATCTTCTCGTGCCTTCGTTCCCGGATCGCGCATGAGGGAGTAAATCGTCGGCATTGAATTCCCCAAACTCTCTCGCAAATCGCTGACAAGCCCTAAGAAGTCGGGATCGTTTAGCGAAAAACCCGCAGTCAGCATCGGGTGCATCACGATGCAACTTCGCAGAATTGTTTGGTATTGGGGGTTGGACCGGAGGGAACGAAAACTGTCGTCTGTCAGAATCAAATTCTCCGCCAGGTTTGGCGTGATTCGCACGCAGCCATGAATCTTTGCAAAGAACCTGTCGCGCCGAAACCCGTCAACGTCATCCAGACACTGCGGATAAACCAACGGCGCAAGCAAATCGCTCTGCCGCTCAAAGACTCTGTCGAAGTTTGTCGTGATGATTCCGCGAAAATTGATTTTCAGAATGGCTTGATGGACTTTCGACTCGCCGATGTCTGCCGGGTCGAGTTCCCCTTTTATGAAAGCAGCGAACTGGTCTGGTCGTGTCCGCTCCCTATAGGCTTGAGCCACCTCCAAGTATTTTTCCTGCTTCAGTGCCGCCTCTAAACTCTGCAATGCGGAAGCCTCACAACTTTCGGAGTCTCGCAGGTCGTCAATCATGCGCTGCATGAGCGCATTCCAGTCTGGAAGACCTTTGCCGCCTTGCCGGACACCGGCAGCAGACAATCCGGCGCCAACCCAGAGAATACATTTTGTCGGGTCGTCTTCGATTGCTCGGCGGAACTGTCGGGTTGGATGCAGGGCCATAATTAGTTTCCGTTCATTCAGTTCACCGCTACGCCCACGGGCGAGAGGTGATGGATGAAATGTTGAATCCAGGCGTAGTTGGCGTTGTTCACCGGCGGCATTTCGAATTTCCAGCGCACGTCCTGCCGCAGATTTTCGCCGCCCCAATCGCTCATGTTGAACGGCTGGTTGGAGGGGTCCTTCCGGACGGGCACAAATTCGGCCTTGAGGTTGGGATGCAAATCCTGCCGGAAGCTGTCGGCGTTGCGCGGGCCGAGGTTGGCGTCAATGCCGCGAATGGCGAGATTCATCCGCGCCAGTTTCCAGGTGGTGTAGTTGGATTCCTGCCCGTAAACCGCGCGCTCGATGGCGCCCATCGCATCGTCAATGACCTTGCCAATTTTCGGTGACTTGGCTTTGGCTTTGATGGTGTGCCAGCGGGCTTCGGGCGGCAGCCAGAAAACGTTTGCGGCGAGATATTCGTCGCGATTCTCGGCGGCTTCGGCGCGCTGCGCTTCGTCTTTGATGAACCATTCACTCTTGGGATCGGAGAAGCCGAACAGCAGTTGTTCGCGTTTTTCCTCGAAGGTGTCGGAAATGTATTTCAGGAAGGTGAGGCCGAGGCAGACGTGCTTGTATTCCGATGCGTCCATGTGCCCGCGCATTTTGTCTGCATATAAAAGTTGGGCTTCGAAGTTCAGGCCTGATTCGTTTCTGTTGTTTTTGGTTTTGTTGTTCGGTTTCGCCATGCGGAGCGCTTCTTTATAGGTAGATATTAGAAAAGCAGCAATATCTAACGAAGTCGAAGCGCATTTGTTTTATCAAGTGCGTTGTTCTATAGGTTCCCATTGAAAACGAAAACGGCAGTTCTGGGCCAATCCTTGTATTTACACTTTCCCATGCGCCAGATCTTCGCAATCCATTCAACGTTACTGGTCTCCCGCCGCAATTGGTGAGATCTCGTTTTGCGCGTGTGTCGCTTCTCCGGTAACCGAGCGGGCCGTAAACACAAGTTTACCGTCAGAACCCCTTTCTCCCTGAGGAGTTTTTTCGGCGATTCGTCACTTCCGTTTCTGCGGCGAGGGGGCGCGCGGGGGAGGGCTCGCGGCGCTTCGGGCGGGCTGGATTTCCCTGCGCGGGACCTCGCATCCCCGCGGGACGCGACCTAAAAC
>JACDHS010000082.1 GCA_013820875.1 Verrucomicrobiota bacterium
TCGCAAATAGTCGCTAATGGAGAAGCGGCTACGCGAAACAAAGACTTCACCCTACAGGTGAATGCTTTTCTGCTGAAACATCTGTGTTTATCTGTGTCATCTGTGGTTTCCCTTCTCCCTTTGTCTTTCAACTGCCGGATTTGAGGTAAAAGGTATGTGTGCGGAACCCGGTCGGAATGCAGTTGAGGAAAATGTAATCTGCATGGTTCCGGCGCTTTTTTATTCGTGTCAATTAGTGTCCATTCGTGGTTAAAAACCCTCCAAGAAAGTTTGCTTTCTGCTGTGTGATTCACCACTACTACGGCTCATTTTTTTATAGATATGCCGAAACCAAATCAGGAAGAACAGTTGTTGGAGTTGTTAAAGACCGTTTTGCCAAAAGCCGTGCTGGATCCCAAGCTGGCGGATAAGATTTTTAGCGCGTTGGAAAACGAATTGAGCGTCAAGGAACGCATGGCCGCATTTCAAAAATTCTGCAAACGCACCGAGTTGCCGGATCTCGAAAAGAAATCGATCAGCGAAGTGCAAAAGCATTTTGAAGAGTCCTTTGGCAAAGGTGCTGTATCGATCGTGCCGCATCCGGCCAAGGAAGCCGTGACTGTCGAAGTGGAAACCGCCGATGGCATCCTTGAATCCGTTATCAAGGTGGGGGCGGTCACCTCGAGCGAAGAGGGGGAAGGCGAAGACGAAATCAAACCGACCTATGTGGCATTCCCCATCGCAATGCCAAGCGATCCCGAACTGATCTGGATGCTCGGTCGTGATGAACGGATGTCGCCGGAAGAAGGAGACATCGCCCTCAGCAAAGTGCAGGAGAGCTTCTGGGAGTCCAAAGCCGGTCAGCAACATTTGCGTAAACGTGTCGAACGCACCTTCCCGGAGTTCATTGCCAAGGTGCCGTCCAAGATGTTGAACGAAGTCGGTCTGAAACGTCACTACAAAGACCCGGAACCGATTAAGCAAATCAAGCTGCTCAAAGCGCGTAAGCACGACTCGAAGTAGGTTTCAAAGATTGCCCGCGAATCACGCGAAGGGGAAGAAAACGAGAGAGCAACTGGGCAGGTTTTCATCCCTTCTCGCGTGGTAAGCGAGTTTCGCGGGCAAGCTCCACTTTTGCTCCTCAGTGGAACAGGCAAGATGCCTGTTCTACTTTGCTTGCGATTTGCCAGTCGCTGCATCTCTGGTTTATTCAAAAGGTTAATCCCGATTCGTGTTGCTTGCTGTAGATATGAGTTTCCGCTAGACCATGCTCCATGAAACGTTTCGCCGGTCTCGCTTTAATGCTTTTGACGCTCAACCTTTTCGCTCAGGAACCAGGGAAGAAAACTCCTGATTCTTCGATCACCACAGACTCGATCGCCAAAACCAATGCACCCGCCCCCGATCTCGGCGCACTGTTCCGGATGCATTACGTGAATCGCACGGCGGCATTCAAAGAGCAGAATCTCGCGTTACAGAATGTCGTGCTCCTGGGCGACAGCATCACTGAAGGATTCAATGTTACCAAACATTTGCCGGGCCGACGCATCTTGAATCGTGGCATTGGTGCGGATGTGATCGGCATTGAGATGCCGGAAGGAGACCCGCGCGGGGTGCTGCGCCGATTGGATAATTCCGTGTTCGATTGCGCTGCCACGGATGTCTTTCTGCTAATCGGTATCAACGACCTTGGGTCAGGACGCAGCGTCGAGCAGATGGAGTCGGGCTACCGTGAAATCCTGAAACGAATCCATGAAAAAGCGCCGTCCATCCGGGTGCATGTGCAATCCGTTCTACCCACCGCAGGGAAGTATGCGCGGCACAACGAGCCGGTCCTGGAATTCAACAAACGCATTCGGAAATTGGCGGGTGAGTTTGGTTATTCCTATATCGACCTGCATAAGCTCATGGCCGATGAACAGGGGGAGCTGAAAGCCGAGTTCACCAATGACGGACTGCATTTGAATGATGCGGCTTATGCCGTCTGGAAAACGCAAGTCCTGCAGGCGCTAAATTGGCACTAAGGCCGGGACTCGGATAAAACACGGATGGGGGAAAAATTGAATTTGCTGCAGCTCAGTAGTAGAAACATAAAATAATCTGCTGCGACATTTCGTTTCCAGTCGTAGATTGATTCGTAAGGTATTCTTAATCTTAAAGACGCATTATGGTTCAGGACACAATTCAAAAAATCGAAGCGAAGCTCAACGGCAACGAGGCCATCAAACCGGAAAACAGGGCCGAACTGGTCGAGCTTTTGCACCAGTTGAAATCGGAGATCAACACCCTTGCGGAAACCAATGCCGAAAGCGCGCAAACGGTGGCCGGATTTACCGAAGTCTCCGCCCACGAGGCAACCAGAACGCAGAAAAATCCTGAACTGATCGAGTTGTCGTTGAAAGGGCTTTCCCAGTCGGTCACAGAATTCGAGGGATCACATCCAACGTTGGTCGCAGTGGTAAACCGCATCTGCACGACACTTTCCAACATGGGAATTTGAGTTGTCGCCACGCAAGGTGCAGGACGGACAAATTACCCTTGAAACGGGTGAGACAGGTGGAGGCGCTCAGTTTGCCATCTCACCGTTTTAAAATCAAAGCGCGAAATCCATTTTTCAGCCTTGCCGCCGCAGGCTTCATGCTTCTTAAATCCTCTTCATGAAAACCCACATTCGTCAGTTCATTGCCGGTCTGCTGCTGACGTTGCTTGTCACCAGTTGCGCTTGCCCTCGGATGAAGAGCAGCAAGGACTCGGTTAACTTGCTCAAACCTGAATTGCTCTACACGTTTCTTACCGGCATGGGCGTCGATTCCGACCCTGATAAAGTGTTCCAATGGAAAAACGGCAACCTGCACATTTCCGGCCAGCATTACGGTTACATCGCAACAAAAGGTGACTATTCAAACTACGTCCTGGTCGCGGAGTATAAATATGGCGACAAGACCTGGGCGCCTCGTTTGAACAATGCGCGTGATAGCGGGATCCTGTGTCATTTCGTCGGAAGAGATCATGTCTGGCCGAAGTCAATCGAAGCTCAGATCATTGAAGGAGGCAGCGGCGATATCCTCGTGGTGAGTGGCGCGAAATTGACGATTGATGGTGTCACCAAAGGTCCGCGCATCGAACGTTTCGATCGCCCGGGTCGCAGTCCCTGGAAGGACGTAAAAGGTTTTGTCGGCCCGAACGAGGTCGAAAAGCCGCATGGCCAATGGAACACGATGAAAATCCTTTGCGATCGCGATATTTTTGGTGTCTGGGTGAACGATCACAAAACCCTCATTGGATCCAATGCAGTGCCACAAGCCGGTAAGATCCTCGTGCAATCCGAAGGGGCAGAAATGATCTTCCGCCGTCTCGAGTTGCAGCCGATCAAGAATTAACCACCGCTCGAACCGCTAATCTGCGCTAATATCGCTAATGGAGAAGAGGTCACGCCGCGCTCCGTTTTGCGCACAAAGCACTCTGCCTCAGTTGTGGTTTTTAGAATAGGACAGTAAAGGTCCAACCGTGCAACACCCTAAACGAGGTGGCTCTAAATTTCTTCAATACTTTCTTTTTCTTCCTT
Organism: Verrucomicrobiota bacterium; assembly: GCA_013820875.1. Lineage (GTDB taxonomy): Bacteria > Verrucomicrobiota > Verrucomicrobiia > Limisphaerales > JACDHS01 > JACDHS01. Next base: position 3,545 of record JACDHS010000082.1, read on the forward strand.
TTGTCCTGCATTGAGTTCAGACATTTTTAGGAATGCTTTCGGCGATTAAATCGGTCCATTTCATCGGCATTTGTGGCACAGCCATGGCTTCGGCGGCTGTTGCGATGAAACAACGGGGTTTCGAAGTGACGGGCTCGGATACAAACGTCTATCCGCCTATGTCAACTTTTCTGGCCGAGCGCAAGATTGAGGTGATGCCGTCCTACGCGGAGCAAAACCTCGCCCATAAGCCGGACCTGGTTGTCGTTGGCAATGCCATATCGCGGGGCAATCCGGAAGCGGAAGCCGTTCTGGAACGCAAACTCCGCTATTGTTCGTTGCCGGAACTGCTTAAAGAATTCTTTATTCGCGGCAAACGTTCTCTCGTCGTGAGTGGGACGCACGGGAAAACGACCACTACCTCGCTGCTGGCCTGGGTATTTGAAAGCGCCGGGCTGAATCCAAGCTACTTGATCGGAGGCATTCCGACGAACCTGGGGCAGGGGGCACGGTTCACCGACAGCGACTGGTTCATCATCGAGGGCGACGAATACGACACCGCGTTCTTCGACAAGCGCAGCAAGTTCATCCATTACCTGCCGGAAGTCGCGATCATCAATAACCTCGAGTTCGATCACGCCGACATCTTTGACAATCTCGCCGCGATCAAAAAAACGTTCAGCCATTTCATTCGGTTGGTTCCGCGCAATGGCTTGTTGCTGGCCAGCGGTGATGACGAAAATCTTGCGGACCTGATCAATGTGAATTTTTGTTCAGTCAAGCGTTTCGGCCTCGGGGAGAATAACGATATCCGCGCGAGCAATTTGAAGCTGTCTTCGAGCAGCAGCGAATTTGAAGTGGCCGGATTTACTTTTCGTATCGGCTTGATTGGGGAGTTGAATGTGCGCAATGCGCTCGCCGTGGCGATCGCCGCCCGTCATTGCGGCATTTCGAATGAACAAATTCAATCCGCTTTCGACACTTTTAAAGGGATCAAACGGCGCATGGAAGTGCGTGGCGTCTCCGGCGGCATCACTGTCCTGGACGATTTCGCTCATCATCCGACCGCTATTCGCGAAACGTTGAAAGCGTTGCGAATCAAATATCCGAACCAAAAAGTCTGGGCTGTTTTCGAGCCGCGCACCAACACCACGCGCCGTAATATTTTCCAGCAGGAACTGGTCAGTGCCTTTCAAGAGTCAGACGCAGTGGTCATTGCCCAGGTGGCGCGATTGGATTTGCTGAAGCCGGAAGACCGGCTCGATCCGGCAAAATTAGTGGAGGAAATTCGAGCGAACGGGAAGCCTACCGCCTATCTGCCTGATGCCGATTCCATTGTTGCCCACGTGAAGGAACACGCCTGTGGAGGTGACGTTGTCTGCATCTTCAGCAACGGCGGCTTCGGCGACATTCACGAAAAATTGTTGAAAGTCTTCGCCCAGGAATAAGCACGGAACAACGGGAGATCAGGGTCTGCAATTCTTTTCGAACGATGAGGATCGATCGTTCGCCACACGTTGCGCTGCTTGTGCTGTCGTGTTCGTGATGCGCTCTCTATTCACCGTCGCAGTGGCATCTTGCGGGTCGTTCTATTTCTGATACACACGGTCCTCCCCGTAGCAATCCTGAGAACCTCGTGAGCAGAATTGCGCAAGGTCAGCTCAGGAGAAACGCTGAGCTGCATAAACAAATCCAGCCGATATGCGGGCACTGCTTGAAGGGTGTAAAAAATGCCTCTATCGGAGTGAGGGAATTCCCCAACAGGTCGGTTCCTGAGTCTCCAGTTGGTAAATTATCGAGCATTGACTGGGTTAAAAACCCGCAAGCTCTTCATCAAAAACTTGAGGGAAACTTATGAATCGGAATTGGAAATGTTTATTGGGTGCGTTGGTCATAGCAGTTGCTTCTTCAACCGCAAGCGCGTCGGTCAGGATTACTCCGGCATCAGGAGGTGACGCAATCTCCGCCGATACAGCGGCGAATGCCATCTCCCCGGCATGGACAACACTGGGGCCAATCACGATTTTCGAAAAGAGCAGAGGTCATCGGTCTCGTTTCAAAACAGGGACCAACGTCACACTGGTTTTGAAGGCTCCAGTTGGATTTGAATTCAACAAAAACGTGGTGCCTAGCATTTCCTTCGCCTCAAAGGCCGACATCAAGTCAGCCTCTGTTTCCCTGGATGCAACAAAAGTAACTGTCAAGATGACAGTCGGCGGCCAGGCAGAAGTCGACAGTCTTGTGATTGGTGGGACGAAAGGTTTGCAAGTCAGGCCGACCTCCGGTTATCCGCTGGCCACGGGGAACATCTACCGGCCATCGGGCGCAGCAGGCGGGACCGCCGTCATCGCGGGAATCAAAGCAACCAGCAATCCCGATGGAATTGGGTTTAACATAAGCAATTTTGGAACTTTTAACCAAACGGCAGCTAGTGCGGTAGCTATTTCCATCAACAGTCAGCCCTCAGCAAGAGCGGTTGTAGGACTTCCGCTTGGAAGACAACCAATCATTCAGGTGGTGGATCAATACGGCAACCTCGTAACCAATGCGAACTCGATTGTGGTTCATGCGGATATCCATTCCGGGGCAGGTGTTTTGCTCGGGAACACCAGCGCTCCAGTGGTTAAGGGATACGCGACGTTTACAAATCTCGCAGCAAGTGCAGCTTCAACCATCAAACTCAAATTCACTGCTGGCGCGCTTACTCAGGTCATTTCAGATCCGATTGTGGTGGATCTGGTTCGCGAACCTGCGGTGCTCACATCTCTTGTTGTTTTGACTCAGCCCTCCCCGGAGGCAGATGCAGGTGCAATTTTTGCGCAGCAACCCAGGCTCAAGGTTGATGACCAATACGACTACATCGTGACGAATGATTTCAATACGATCGTGACTGCGGCGCGCTCTGCCGGATCGGGAGATTTACAGGGCACATTGACCGCACAGGCGGTTGGTGGCTTGGTGGCATTCACCAATTTGTCTCACAATGTTGCCGTCCCGATCAAAATTCTGTTCGCCAGCCCGGACATTCATCCGGCAGTTTCGGATGTGGTCCAGATTTGGCCAGCGGTTGCCATTACTCTGGCCTTTGATACTCAACCCGGTGAGGCAAACAAAGGTGAACCATTTGGAATTCAACCTGTGCTGGTGACACGGGATCAATTCGGTAACAACTCCAATATTGGTTTGAGCAGCAATCTTCTGGTCACTGTGGCGCTGACTTCAGGAACCGGGCCGCTTACAGGAACAACGACTGAGGATATCGGCTTTGATGATGGTGATGGCGAAGTTGCTTTCACAGACCTCGCGATTGGCTCTGCAGGAATAAACAAACAACTAACCGCAACGGCACCAGGGTTGAACAGTGCTATAAGCGCAATATTTACCGTCCACGGATCAGCACAAACAATCACCTTCGGCCCGCTGTCCCCAAAAGAGTTTGGGGATGCTTCGTTTATGGTGAGTGCGACTGCCTCTTCTGGTTTACCTGTTAGTTTTAGCATCGCATCCGGTCCTGCAACCATCTCCGGAAATGTAGTAACCTTAATCGGAGCGGGTACTGTTACGGTGCGGGCTTCGCAGGAAGGGAATGCCGACTACGATCCTGCGGTTCATGTGGATCAGAGCTTTCCAGTCAGCAAAGCGGGGCAGGCGATCACGTTTATGCCGATGGCCGATAAAGTGGTTTGGGATGCTCCGTTTCCGGTAAGCGCCACGGCATCCTCTGGATTGCCAGTCAGCATCAGTATCGTTTCCGGTCCGGCGACATTGTCGGGCAACATGGTGACCGTCACGGGAGTTGGTGTTGTAACATTGCGCGCCTCGCAGGGTGGTGACTCCAACTACCATGCTGCCGCTGATTTGGATCAGAGTTTCACCGTAGCCAAGGCGAATCAGACGATTACGTTCGCACCGCTTGCAAACAAAGTATTCGGCAACGCGCCGTTCTCCGTTTCAGCCACTTCGTCTTCAGGGTTGTCGGTCAGTTTCGTCATCGTTTCTGGTCCTGCAACCATTTTCGGCAATAGTATTACATTGACCGGCACTGGAACCGTTGTCGTGCGGGCATACCAGGGCGGCGACCCCAACTACAACGCTGCCTCGAACGTGGACCGCAGTTTTGAGGTGGCAAAAGCCAGCCAGTCTATCCTGGTCGGGGCGTTGCCAATAAAAACCTACGGCGATGCACCTTTCTTGATTGGAGCTTCTGCATCATCAGGGTTGACTGTTTCCTTCGAAGTTCTTTCCGGTCCAGCTGCACTCACTAATAATGTGCTCACCATCACCGGAGCAGGAGAGATAGCGATTCGCTGTGTGCAAAGCGGGGATTCAAATTACAACCCGGCTACACTTGATCAGGGTTTCGTGGTTGCCAAAGCACCACTCGTTGTGCAGGCGAACAATGTCAGTCGTATGGAAGGCAATGCCAATTCGGAGTTGACCGGATCGATTTCAGGGCTTGTCAATGGAGATACTATCACGGCCTCGTATCAAACCACAGCGACCACGAGCAGCCCTGTTGGAACTTATCCAATTACCGTGAGCGTCCACGATCCCGAAGGGTATCTGGAAAATTATAACAGCACGATCATGGATGGGACTCTTACCGTGCTCCTTGCCATGCCGGCCATCATTAATCAGACCTCTTCTTTGAGAACAAACCAGGGAGCCAACGTGACGCTGGTGGTCGATGCTACTGGCACCGGGATAAACTACCAATGGCGGTTCAATGGCGGGAATATTCCAGGCGCGACCGGTTCATCCCTCACGCTATCCCGGACAACCATTCTTCAATCTGGTGTGTATGATGTGCTTGTGAGTAACGGGGCAGGCACTCAGACCAGCGCGGCTAGCGCCGTGGAGATCTTTATGATCCTCGGTGATCTGGATCAAAATGGTCAGGCAGACATCCTTCTGCAAAGAACGGATGGCCGTCTCGCGTGCTGGTACATGGATGGGACAACTTTCCAGTCAGCGGCCCTTCTCCGGAATGGCCGACCGCTCAATCCAGGGTGGAATGTCGCCGGAGAGCACGATTTCAACGGTGATGGCCATGCCGATATTCTCTTGAGAAACAGCAAGGATGGTCGCATCGCGCTCTGGCTGATGAACGGCGGACAATTTGAAAGCGCAATCCTTCTGAATGAGGGACGCCCCATCAATCCAGCATGGAAGGTCGTTGGTGTGCATGACTTCAATGGGGATGGGAATGTTGATATCCTCCTCCAGCATACCGACGGTCGCCTTTCTGTTCGTTACATGAATGGAACAACATTCATCGGCGGCACCCTTCTGCGAGACGGACGTCCAGTTGCCCCTGCCTGGAAAGTCGTTGGTGTCCGCGACTTCAACGCTGATGGGCAAGGTGATATATTGTTCCGTAATGCAGATGGCCGTCTGGCGGTATGGTTTATGGATGGCATTAACTTTGTCGGTGCAACAGCATTGCGCCGCGGCCCAGCGCCTGAAACTGGGTGGAAACTGGTTGGACTGAGTGATTTCAACAAAGACGGCAAAACCGATTTGCTTTGGCAGAATAGATTCGACGGAAGAATTGCTGTCTGGACATTGGATGGAACGACGTTTGTGAATAATTCATTGATGCGAGTCGGGAATCCAATCTGGAGAATTGTTGGTGCGAGATAAATAAATCCAGGACTTGTTTGGTCGCGGCGGTGTGGATGCTCAAGGGCGAACACACCGCCGCTTTCGCGAAACCGAAGGCGCCTTTTTGTTTCAGCCAGTAGGTCGGCCGTTTAAATGAGCGAGGAGCACTCTTAATCTTAAAAGGAGCATCTGACGCTTAACCAGGCAGGTGGGTCATTGAGCGGATCCTTAAATCGGAGAGTCTTCCAGGACAGACCGCATTTTTCGGCGGAGATCGTCCGCGGTGAATGGCTTCTGTAGAAATCCGGCAAGTCCTTTGCCCGCGAAACGGGTGGTCGCTTCCTGTTCGCTGTAACCGCTGATCAACAGCACGCGGGCTTCTGGCTGAAGTTTGCGGATTTCCAGGAAAGCTTCTTCCCCGTTCATGTTTGGCATCGTCATATCGAGGACTACTGCTGAAATTTTGTCCGCGTGCATTCTGAACTGTTCTACGCCTTCCCGGCCATCGCCTGCCGTGAGGACATCGAAGCCAAAGTTTTCAAGAAGCTGAGCCGTGACCATGCGGACGAGTTCCTCGTCATCCACCACCAGCACCGTGCCGCTTCCGCGCCAGGTGGAGGCGTTGGGGAATTCTGCAGGCAGATGCTGAATGGCCGTTTCCTCGCAGGGAATCAAGAATTTGAAAGCGGTGCCTTGGCCAGGTTCGCTATATACCTTGATTGCTCCTTTATGCCCGCGAATGATTCCCAACACCGCTGCCAGGCCGAGTCCGCGCCCGGTAAACTTCGTGGTGAAAAACGGCTCAAAAATCTTTGCCCTGGTTTCTGCGTTCATTCCACAGCCGGTATCGCTCACCTCGACAGAAATGTAGTTTCCGGCAGTTAGTTCAGGCGCGGAATAGTATTCACTCAGGTAGGCTTGATCCACTTCGATCACGCCTGTGTTGACTGTGACCGTGCCATTGTTTTCACCCACCGCTTCGGAGGCGTTGATCACCAGGTTCATAACGACCTGCCGCATTTGTGAGGGGTCGGCTTCGATCGGTGGCAGTGAGTCGGCCAGGTTGAAATTGAGCGTGACCCTTTTGTGAACTGAGATTTGCAGCAGCGGAATCATGTCTTTGATCAGGCTGCACATCTGGATGGCTTGAATGACGAATTTACCGCGCCCTGAATAAGCGAGCATCTGCTTGCAAAGATCAGCCGCCTGCATCGATGTCTTTTCAACATTGAACAGGTAGGAGCGCAGGGGGGAATCCTCGGGTGTTTTCATCATCGCCAGGTTCGCGTTTCCGATGATGGCGGTCAGGAGGTTGTTAAAATCGTGAGCAATGCCGCCCGCCAGCACGCCGAGACTCTCCAGCTTTTGCGCATCCTGCAGTTTGCGGTCAATGGCCTGGCGACGCTCTTCTTCCGTTTTGCGCTCAGTCATGTCGCGAATGACGCACACAAGCCCGCCGCCTTCGATGGTGGATAAGGAAATCTCCTGGGGAAAAGCGCCGCCATCATGTCTTCGCCCCACCGCTTCACCGCGCCAGAGGCCGTTCTTCCAGGTCATCGGCATGATGTACTCTTTGAACCGGCACAATTCGTCTCCTTCATAGAGGAGTTCCCAACTCTCGCCGATCAGTTCTTCGGGTGTTTCGTAGCCATAGATTTTGGCGTGCGCATCGTTAACAAAGATGTAGTTGCCCTCGGCATTTAAAATCGCCATTCCATCGATGGAAGCCTCCATCGAGGCAGCTTGTTGGTTGAGCAATTCCTCGGCGCGTTTCCGTTCTGTGACATTGCGGAAAATGGAGAGGAGCAGCGGTTCCTGATTGTCCTGGGCGATGAAGGAACTGGTGACTTCAAGCGCTGCATTTTTGCCGGTGTGAAAAGTCACTTCGCGGTCGAGGATGGATGAAATATGCCGGTTTGCGAAACGGTCCTGGTATTTCTGCATCATTTCAGCGGTGCGATCGGCATCCGCATAGCAGTTGGTAAATGGTTTCCCTTCCAATTCCTCGGGCGTCATTCCGACGATGCTGCAGAAAGCGTCATTTACAGCGACGATGTTGCCGCTTTGATCGGTCAGGCGCATTCCATCGGCAGAGCTTTTCCATACGGAAAGAAAACGGTTTTCAGCATGTTCGCGTTCCTGGATTTCGCGCCGCATTTTTTGGTTGGCCAATTCCAGTTCCTCAGTGCGCGCCCGGATGTTTACCGCCATTTGATCGAACGATTTAGAAAGTGCCGCCAGCTCATCGGAGCCTTGCAATTCTGCGCGCGCGGAGAAATCGCCCTTTGCCAACCTTTGAGTCGCCTGGAGCAATTGCGTTACGCGGAGGGTTAAGGTTCGGTGGAAGAAGGTCCAGATCAGGACAAAGCAGAAGATCAAAACACCCGCAATGATGGCTGAGCGCCGTGTCGTCTCGGCAAAATCAATCCCTTTCAAGAGGGCGAGATCGTATTCGAGATAAAGCAGGCCCGTTTTGGATGAAAGTAATTCACCAGGTTCTGGCGGCAGAAGAAATGGAAAGATACCGAGGAGAGTCTTGCGATCGGATGTGGTGACAAATTGAGCGAGTCTATTCTCTTTGGCGGCTTCGATGGATTGTCTGGCGGAGGGGTGCGCGATTGAGGGCAACGCCTGGTTTCTAAGATGATGGCGCGTGCTGAAAACCACCCGCCCGGAGTCATCGGAGACGGCGGTTATCCTCAAGTTGGAATTCGCGCCCGCCAGGCTGACCTGCAGCGCGGCCCCTTCCATGTCGCCTTTTCTTAGGTGATGCTGCAGGGCGCTGGCCATCTGGTTGCCGAGAAAAGAGGCCCTGCGATTCACATCGCTTTCAATCCTCTGAAACGAGGTGTTAACATCGTAAAGGAACGAAAGTCCGCCCAGCAGAAAGCCAAAGAGGAGAAGACTGGCCGGGATGCTGAAACGAAGTGGCAATGGAAACTTCATGGCGTGACTTGCTTCAAAATCGTTGAATCCAACAGTCTTGCCGGATCAATCATCTCGTTGAGTAGCGCATATTTTTTCATGCTCGCGCCGAGCTTTCGCACCGTGTCAGCCAAGCCGCCCCCGGGCATTTTCAATAACGCGAGGTTGCGTGAATGATCCAGCAGTTCGACCCGATTGTGAATTCCTAAAAATTCATCGGCGGTGATGCCCTGGTCGGCGGCACGCGATGCCGTGTCGTTGGGTTGTTCGCGGAAAACTTCGACCGCACGAAACCATCCCGACAGCAGATTGGCCAGCGCACGCGGATGGCTGCGCAGAGTTTTTTCCCGCACAATCAGAACATCCACAATTTCCCCGGGCATTTGCGCGCTGTCGAAAAGAACGGTTGCTCCGGAGGTTTGCAACCTCGAAGAGAAAGGTTCACAGGTAATCACGGCATCCACTTCGTCGCTGAGAAAAGAGGATTCCGTCTGCTCGATGCTCAACGGAACGACAGTCACATCCGCCAGGAGCAAATCTGCGCGTTCGAGAACGCGGCTTAAAATAAAAGCGCCGAATGAATTGAGCTCCGCGCCGATCCGTTTTCCTTTGAGATCTGCCAGGGAAATGATTTCGGGTTTGCAGAGCAGGGCATCCGCGCCGTTGGAAAAATCAATCGCCATGATCACCCGCACGTCGGGCTGCGTTTGCGCCAATTGTAATGCTTCATCCAGCGTTACGGTCGCCGCCTCGATGGCATGATTTTGAAACGAACGATGGATATTTGGAGTGCCGGGATATTCTACGATCTGGATTGTGTTTTCGAAGTAGCCCCGTTCGCGTGCAATGAATAGCGGTTCAAAGCCCCGCCATGGAACTGTGCCGACGCGAAGGACCGACTCGGGTCTCCTTCCACAACCGACAGCGAAGCCCATCGCCAAAACGGCTGACGTGGTAATCATCTCGCGTCGGTTCAGGAACATGAAGGATATGATTCTCTCGGGCCCCCTCCATTTCTCAAGCTAATAAATCCCGGCTTCAGCCGTAATGATGCAGTTAAGAAAGAATTTTAACCACGGATCAACAGGGATTGGGGAGGGTTACATGGTTGAATCGTTGCATCGTTACATGCACACACTGCAACCATGTAACAATTCAACCATTCCCCCCCCATCTCTGGGTTCATCCGTGGTTAATTTTTTTTGAAATCATTCTTTGATTTTTTTCCTGTCACCATTTGCCGCCCCGCGTATAGCTTTTGCCCATGGCAAACACGTTTGGTCATCTGTTTCGTATCACCACCTGGGGTGAGTCCCATGGCGGCGGCGTCGGCGTCGTGCTGGACGGTTGCCCTCCACGATTGGAACTGAGCGAAGCCGATATTCAACCCGACCTCGATCGTCGCCGGCCCGGCCAATCGAAAATCGTCACACCGCGCAAGGAAAGTGACACCGTCCAGATTCTCTCCGGCGTGTTTGAAGGCAAGACGCTCGGCACACCGATTTCCATGTGGGTGAAAAACGAGGACATGCGCCCGGAAGCCTATTCCGAAATGGCCACCAAGTTCCGTCCGTCCCATGCCGATTACACCTATGCGGCGAAATACGGTTTCCGCAATTGGCAGGGCGGGGGACGCACCAGCGCCCGCGAAACCATTGGCCGCGTCGCTGCCGGAGCAGTCGCCAAAAAGATGTTGCGCGAACGTTTCGGTGTTGAAGTGTTCGCCTATGTGAAACAGGTGAAGAACATTTCTGCCGAAGTCGATTTCAATTCCGTAAAACTGTCACAGATCGAATCCAACATCGTCCGTTGTCCCGATGCTGCTGCCGCTGCGAAAATGATTCGTCTCATTGAAAAGATGAGAAAGGCCGGCGATTCAGTCGGCGGAATTGTCGAAGGAGTTGCTCGCGGCGTCCCAGTCGGTTGGGGGGAACCAGTCTTCGACCGCCTGGAAGCCGATCTCGCCAAAGCCATGCTCAGTTTGCCGGCTTCCAAAGGGTTTGATATCGGGTCCGGTTTCGACGGCATCAATCTCACTGGCCGCGAACACAATGATCCGTTCCGAATGAAAGGGGGCAAAGTCCGCACCACCAGCAATCGTTCGGGAGGAATCCAGGGCGGCATCAGCAACGGTGAGAACATCTATTTCCGCGTCGCCTTCAAACCCGTCGCCACCGTCATGCACGAACAAGACACCGTGGATGCCCAATACAAGAACACCACGTTAAAAGGCCGCGGCCGCCACGATCCTTGTGTGTTGCCCCGCGCCGTCCCAATGGTCGAAGCCATGACCGCCCTGGTCCTGGCCGATCACGCCCTGCGCCACCGCGCGCAGTGTGAGTGAAGTGAAGTGCTTCGTTGCATGGTTGCATGGGGGAACAGGCGATCCCCGTCCGATGCAACCGAAAAAATATTTCTGTTTAACCACGAATGGACACTAATAAACACGAATAAAAAGGGCTTTCTGCGTTTTTATCCGTTTTTATTTTATATTGAAAAGCCATTCTGTTCGGGCGGCATTTAAAACGGAATCGAAGAAACCAATCCGCCCGAAAATCCTTTCATTAAAATCAAATGAGTCTGTTCCGGACGGAACTGTAGAGAGATTAGTTAATGAAAAGGCTTTCCGAGCGGAAATGCTGGAATGGAATGCAAAAAAATGCATTTCCGGACGGAAATAGTCTAAACGGAATAAAAAAATAGGGTGATCGGTCAAAATAGGTTCCAAACGAATCAAATGGATCAACTTCCGACCGAAAAGCCATCGGATTGGACGGGGAAAGAAGGGCAAAGCAAGAAGAAGCCGCCCCGCAAATCGCGAAAGGCACGAATGGAACCGCAGGCATCCAAAAACTGGAACGATCACCAATAGTTTGTTCCAAAAATGAAGTCAGAGAATGGTATAGCTCGCCATCATCCTCACCTTCTCACACTGCCATTTAATTAAGGACGGTAAGAGCCCAACTCCACGGGTTGCAGCGAGTCGGACGAGCAAGCCAGAACTATAGAGTCGAGGCCCTTTGCGGGCTGGGCCAGGGTGCAAAGACGTTCATCCCATGATCTCTGTAAGAGCGACATCGGTTGTGCCTCCCTTACAGGGCGGCGCGCTCTTTGGTTCGGTGTACCCGGGGCTCGCTTCGCGTCACCCCGGGCTATCACATGCTGGGCTTACAGCCCGAAAACGGTGCGTTCTGGATTGTTTTTCCTTTAACTAAATGGCAGTGGCCTTCTCCTCTGAGGGAAGGAAGGTGGTAGTGAATGTGCATTCCTCCTCACTGGACGGCTTCAACTTCACTTGGCTGCCGTTATGGATTGGCTTACTTTTCGATCTTGATTGATTCAATCATGCGTTCGACATCTGCGAGGTCTCTCTCAACAGATTCAGTCTCAAAAATCTCAACATCAACACATAGAAACTCACCTGCAGGAGTTTCCATGTCCTTGCGGACATAAATTAAACCGGACTCTCTTCTGGTATTCAGGCGGGAGTGCATTTTGTAACGCCATTGTTGAAAATCGCTCGTTGCCTGTGAGGCGAATTCAAGCCTATCATCCATACTCGCCTTCCCGAATCGCTGGACGTGCAATGTGACAATGTATCCTGCCTCTGCTCGTAGCCCTCGATTAATCCTGTGCAGCATTATTAAAACTCCTGTGGGACTGCTGGAAACAAACGGGGCTCCAATCGGAATCTCCATCTGGATTCCAGCATCATCAAACCTGGTTAATTTATGCTCAACCATTGATGTTCTTTCAGTCCCTTGTTTCGGCCAAAAAACTGCAAGAAACGTTAAGATTCCAAGGAACAGCACGGAGAGAGTGATTCCAGCAATAATTAGTTTCTTCATTTTTTAAAAAATCAGAGCCTTCTTACGGCGGCTGCTACGGGGCAAGGGTCGGTGACTTCAAAACTGATTTCTTCGCAAACGAAAGAAACGGGTTTCAGGGGCCGAGTTCGTTACGACGTAGTCTGCGCCGATGACTGTGGGTGAGTTTGTCACCCAAACCCAATTGCTGATAACATTCGTCGATGTCAGTTGAGTCGCGGCTTCCAAAACGAAGTTGATCGTTTCAGTTGGCCATGAAAGAACCATGTTGGTCCCTGCCGAGGCAATCTTGAGGGTTGGGATGGTGTCGGAGACAATAATCAATTCATTATCATCCAGGTAACTATCCAGTTGAGTACCAACACGGCGATCAAAGTACATGATGTAATCAATCGTTCGTGTTCCAGCGGGTATCTGTTGAGGGTGACTGTATCTTCTCCATGGTCCCTTTTCCATGATCCTCAACGTTCGAGTAGGTGACGGGACGTTCGAAGCGTTAAAAAATTTGATCGTTACACCTGCCTCATCGCTCGGGTCACCTTCATCAATATTTTGCACCCAAAAAGAGGCGATAGCCCACAACGAACCGCTGTCGATCATCTCGGCTGTTAGCCCCTGATTGCCGATCAGCGAAATGTTCTGCGTGAGAGTTCCAGAAAGGCCGACGCCTCCAGCGAAGTGGAAATTTCCAGAGTGCGGATTCAGTCCCGAATTGAAGCTGCCATTATCTACGAAAGGATTCGATGTTCCTTCCGCGACCCAATGCGTCAGATCGCCTGTCTCCGCGCCCGGATTGAGCAGTAAATTGGTCGCCAGAATGTCAGCGCGCGAAATGTCACCGAAGAGAAAGGCTGCGGCGATGCAGCAAACGCAAGGATAACAGGGTTTCATGTTTGAACGCTTGCAGACTTCCAAATCTCGAAGGCATGTCAATGGTAGAGAGAAATCGATTTCCGGCAAAGAAGTGGAATGTTCCGAGTTGGTTGCACTTTGGACTTTGGAGTTTTGGTGTTCCTCTCTATTCTGCGCCGCCGATGTCGCAGATGCTGAAATCTTCGGGTGCAATGGGACTTGCCACCATGGTAAGTCGCCTTCTTGGGCTCGTTCGAGAATTGGTTTATGCCGCTTTCATGGGGACGACGGAGATCGCCGGGGCGTTTGCTTTTGCTTATTCCATTCCTAATTTATTTCGTCGTCTGCTCGGTGAGGGGGCGCTGACGGCGGCGTTTATTCCAATTTTCAAAACGAAGGAGAAGACCGAAGGAGAAGTGGAAATGTGGCGTTCGGCCAATGCGGTCATTTCCGGTTTGATCGTTTCTGCATCGGTTATCATCGGGTTGGTCGTGATCGGTATCACTTTTGCGTTGCACGGCATGGCCCTGGAACCAACGACGGAACTGATGCTGCGGCTTCTGCGAATCATGTTCCCTTACATGCTGCTTGTCTGCATTGCAGCGGTTTGCATGGGAATGCTCAATGCGCGGGGCCATTTTTTCATCCCGGCGCTCGGTGCAACGATGTTGAACGTGGTGATGATCGCCGCGGTTCTGTTTTTGGCGCCGGTGATGGGGGAGGAATTGGAAGAGCAGATTTTTGCCCTGGCGATTGGGGTGGTGGTGGCGGGAATTGCCCAGGCGGCTTTTCAATTGCCGACATTGTTTGGTGAGGGCTTTCATTATCGATGGGTTTCCCCATGGCGCGATGGAACGGTGCGGGAAGTCGTCCGTAAGATGCTCCCGGCATCGGTCGGCGTGGCGGCATTTCAAATCAATGTGCTGATCACGCAATGGATGGCTTTTACCGAACAAGAATCGATCGTGGCGGAATTTGTCTATGCAGTGCGCCTGATGGAATTGCCGCAGGGGATTTTTGGGGCGTCGCTCGCCACGGTTTTGTTGCCGACACTGGCTGGATTTGCGGCTGAGAAGAACTTTAAGGATTTCCGCGCGACCCTGGTGCAGGGGACCAATTACCTGTTTTTCATCAATTTATTGGCGGCGATTCTTTTGTTTGTTCTCGCGGAGCCGATCATTCGGTTGTTGTTCGAGCGCGGAAAGTTCACCGCTTTTTCCACTGCGCAGGTCAGTTTTGCGTTGATCTGTCTCGCGCCGGGTTTACTGGCATTTTCGTTGGTGAACATCTTTGCGCGCGCCTTTTATGCATTGGGCGATGTGAAAATACCGATGCGGATCAGTGTTTTCTGCCTGCTGATGAATATCCTTCTCGCGGCGATGTTTTTATTCGTCTTCGAACTTGGGGCGGGTGGCCTTGGCATTGCCAATAGCATAAGTTCGGCTCTTAACGTGACGTTGCTGGTCTTCGCGTTGAAAAAGAAGATGAAAAACCTGGATTTCAGTACCTTTCGCATGCAGTTGGGGCGGTTGTTGGCTTGTGCTGTGGGTGCCGGGGGGGCGGCGTGGGTGACGGTGCATTATTGGACGCGCGGGATAGGGCACGAGAGTTTCTGGTCGAAAATGGGCGAAGTATTTCTGCCCATGACTGCCGCCACACTGGTTTATTTTAGTTTGGCTGTCTGGCTCAAAATACCATCGGCGCAGGATGTATTTGTCTTACTGACCAAGCGTTTGCGGCGGTGAGCCGTCGGGAAACGGGAATGCGGTGGGGAAGCGTTACATCGTTCAATGTTTGCATCGTTGCATTGTGAAAAGGGCTTCGCATGCCACCACCCTTTTTTTAATCGGGCTCGCAGTGCTGCGGGTGAAAAAAGCAGCCTAATCGGTGTGTTGCCCTCTCACAGGCTCTCAGCAGTTGTCTCACCGTTCAATCAGGCTTGGCACGCTTTGACAGGCCCATCCAATCGCAGAACGTATGTAGTAGGTATGAAAACTTACATAAAAACTCTCATGATGGTTCCGGTTTTGGTTGCCCTGACAGCCTGCCAGGAAATGCCCGGTGAACGCAGAACGCAAGGAGCGGTGATCGGTGGTGCGGCAGGCGCTGCCGCTGGCGCGGCTGTTGCCAAGGATAATCGTCTGCTGGGCGCACTGATCGGTGGTGCACTTGGAGCCGGTGGCGGATACGTCATTGCGGCGCAAACAGATAAAATTGAATCGGGAGACCGCGATGCCGCTACTCAAGCTGCACGCAAGGCACAGGAGAACCCGGCGACACCTGAAGATGCGCGTCGCGCCCTGACTGCCGACCTGAATATGGATGGCTTCGTGACGCTGGACGAAGTGGTGGCGATGGAGCAAGCCGGGTTAACCGATCAGGAGATGCTCTCGCGGATGCGCCAGACCGACCAGATTTTCGAGCTCACGGATGAACATCGCCGCTACTTGCGCGAACGTGGAGTCAGTAACACCGTCGTTACTGAAATGGCATCAATCAACCGCGCACAGCGCGAGGCGATCATCAATCAGCGGGGTGATGTGATCGGTCGTCCGACAGTTCAATAAATCTCCGCTCGTTTAGCGAGCGTCTACACATTATAAAGAAGCCGTGAAACGTTGGTTTTTGCGGCTTCTATTTTTATTTGTTGTCGGAGCCATTGTTGTGCTCGGCATGAAATATCGCCGTGAACATCGGTTCGATAAATTCATTGTTCCCAGCGCTCAAAAAAACAACGTTTCGCCTGCTTTGGTAAAAGCCATTATCTGGCAGGAAAGCCGTTTCAAGCCGAACGCACGCGGCGGAGCAGGGGAGATTGGCCTCATGCAGATTCGCAGCCCGGCGGCTCACGAATGGGCTGCCGCTGAGAAAATTTCACCCTTCGCCCATGAACAAATTTTCGATCCCGCGCAGAACATCGCCGCCGGCACATGGTACATCGGCAAGCTAAGCCGCCGTTATCTGCACACCGACAATCCATTGGTTTATGGATTAGCGGATTACAATGCCGGCAGAGGCCATGTGCTACGCTGGAACAAAGGTGCCGCCGCAACGAACAGCACCGCGTTTCTCGAACAAATGACCTTCCCCGGCACACGTAAATACATCGTGAACGTGCTGGAGCGCATGGAACATTACGAATCGGAGTTTGCGGATATTGTGGCGGCGAGGCGGTAATCCCGCGCCGCTGAAATTTGTGAACGAGATTGCAGCCATTGGCTGTTCTGGTAATACACAGCGAATGAAGAAACTCCTGACAGTGATGGTTCTGTGCCTTGCAGCATCCGCATTCGCCTCCAATTCAGTCATCGTGGTTGGGAGTGAAGAATACAAGTCGGTTGCAGTTGGATTGGTTCGCAAAGCCGACTACGTGGCAGTCACAGCCTCCCTCCGCAATGATCAACGAGACAGCGCGCTGCGGAACGAGGAATTGAATCGCGCGGTGCAAACGATTGTGCAAGGAGCCGACAAAACAAAAAATATCATAGCGAAAATCGGCGCGCCCACCCTTAATACTCGCGACACGAGTAAATTCAGTTCCTACCCCACAGCGGAATCCCGCGTCTCAGTCGTCCTCTATCATTCCTTGGGAACCAACACGATTTACAACGCATCTCGTGAGCTGAAGCAGTTTGTCAAAACGTTGAAGTTACCTGAAAAAGTCTCGGTGGATCTGTCGGTGACGCGATTGGCGGTCGATTCCCCAGAACAATACCGAAACGAAATTCTCTCGCGGCTTCAGGAAGAGATAAAACAAGCGACCACCCGATTGGGCCATGGCAGGGCCACTCTCTCCGGATTGGAAAGCCCGGTCTTTGTCCGACAAGTGGATGAGGAAAACGTCGAGCTCTTCTTAAACTATAAATTGTCCGTTGAAAAAGAATGAGCGGATCTTTCGATCCGCTCATTCGTGATTTTCTTTGTCCGTCTAAAGACCCTGCTTAAGCAACTTAACCGAAGCAATCACCCGCTTGGCGAGTTCCACATCCTGCTTATGGTTGGGACTGGGACGAACTACTGCTTTCATGCACAAGACATCGCCATTTTTTATCAAAATATCTCTTCTGACGTAAGTAAAACCTCTTTCGGAATTCGTCGCCAGTTTAGTGTGAAATCGATTGAGCCAAACTTGCATGTCATTGGATTCTTCGTTGC
Organism: Verrucomicrobiota bacterium; assembly: GCA_013820875.1. GTDB lineage: Bacteria > Verrucomicrobiota > Verrucomicrobiia > Limisphaerales > JACDHS01 > JACDHS01. The sequence goes on from JACDHS010000082.1 coordinate 20,887, forward strand.
CAACAAGCGTATTTGGGACATCCACGCTCAGTATCCTGCGCCCTTCTATCGTTATTCCATGGCTGGCGTCTGCCAACGGATGCGCCAACAACGCAAAGAGGTTCGTTGACCAATTCAGGTAATCAATGCCTGCGGGAACCTTCATGGTGACGCCCATCTCCCGTAACGTATAGAGCTTCGAAGTTTTTCGGTCCGCAGAGAGATTCTTATCTGCAACAGGGGGAACTGTTGTTTCTTTTTTCGTGGTCCCGCAACCGACCAATAGAACAAGAATCAATAAGTGGAATAAGTTCTTCATGGTTGCTATGACCCATCTGGCGTCGAAAGGTTCAACGCCAAGCTTAATGGTCTTTCCGGCGTCTCCAAACAAAATGAGCGGATCTTTCGATCCGCTCATTCGTGATTTTCAGATTTTAGAAGCTATAAACCGCGATCGGCTTATTTCTCTTCGTCGTCTTTGACGTAGTCTTCCGCAGCGTCGAACGCGTGCTGAAGAGCAACGAGATCTTCGCCTGGCTTCAGGTTGTCGAGCATCTTCTGTTCTTCCTTCAACTGCTCGTCGCTGTAGTTCGCGGCTTTGATCGAGAGACCGATGCGGCGATCAGCGCGATCAATCTTGATGACGCGGGCATTCACATCCTGACCGGCTTTGAGCACGTTCTTGATTTTGTCCACGCGATCTTCGCTGACTTGTGAAATGTGGACGAGTCCATCGATGTCATGTTGCAGACCGACGAACGCACCGAAGCTCGCGAGCTTGGTGACCTGGCCGACAACGAGGTCGCCGACTTTGTAATATTGATCGATGTTTTCCCATGGATCCTGGCTGAGTTGCTTGACGCCAAGAGCGATGCGTTGGTTCGGCTTGTCCACTTCGAGAACAATCGCTTCCACTTCGTCGCCCTTTTTGAAAACTTCGGAAGGATGATTGATTTTGCGGGTCCAGGAGATGTCGGACACGTGGATCATACCGTCGATGCCTTCTTCGAGTTCGAGGAATGCGCCGTAGCTGGTCAAGTTGCGAATCTTGCCCTTGACCTGTGCCTTGACCGGGTAACGCACTTCAGCGGAATCCCACGGATTGGATTCCAATTGGCGAACGCCGAGGGAGATCTTCTGTTCGTCGCGGTTGATACCGAGCACGACAGCTTCGATTTCCTGACCTTGCTTGAGCACGTCAGAAGGTTTGGCGATGCGCTTGGTCCAAGAGAGTTCGGTGACGTGAACGAGACCTTCGACACCGGGTTCGAGTTCCACAAACGCGCCGTAAGGAACGAGGTTGACGACCTTGCCTTTGACTTTTTGGCCGATCGGGTACTTCGCTTCGATGCTGTCCCATGGATTCGCGAGCTTCTGCTTGAGGCCGAGGCTGACGCGTTCTTTTTCCTTGTTGATGTCGAGTACAACGACGTCGATGTCCTGGCCGACCTTGAGAATTTCGCTCGGATGACCAACGCGGCCCCAGCTCATATCGGTGATATGGAGCAAGCCGTCGATGCCGTTCAAGTCGATGAACGCGCCGAAATCGGTGATGTTCTTGACGGTTCCCTTGCGGATATCGCCAGGGGTCATTTCGGCGAGGAGCTTCGAACGTTTTTCGTTCCGTTCAGCTTCGATCAATTCGCGGCGGCTCAGGACGACGTTCTGACGGTCCTGGTTAATTTTTACGACTTTGAATTCGTAAACATTGCCGACGTATTGTTGCAAATTCTTCGGGGGGATGACGTCGATCTGTGAAGCAGGCAGGAACGCCTCGACCCCGATGTTGACGATCAAACCACCTTTAACAGCAGCGCGAACTTTACCTTTGACCGTGGCGCCTTCATTGGCGTTGGTGAGGATCTGTTCCCAGTTGCGCTTAAATTCGGCTTTCTCTTTCGAGAGAATGACCATGCCGTCTTTGTCTTCGAGCTTCTCGATGAGGACATCTACTTTGTCCCCGACTTTGACAACTTTGATATCTTCGAATTCGTTGCCCGGAACAGAGCCTTCGGATTTGTATCCGATGTCCACGAGGACTTCTTTGGGACGAACTTCGATGACGGTACCAGTGACGATTTCGCCAGGAGCAAAGCGCATCGGCGCTTGCTTCATGGCTTCTTCCATTGTGAGCATATTGATTTGACTGAATTGGAAAATGTGGAGAGGCGGGTCTGTGTTTCCGTCTGTTTCTTAAACTTAATCTTGCTCTTAATCTTAATCAGCCGGGGGAGAGAGTAAGATTAAAATTTGGATTACGATTAAGAAGAGAACGTGGGCCTTATATCTTCACTGTTTTCCGAATTGCCGTATAACAGACGGCGATAACTTAACGGACCTGTTGGGATTCGAGAGGGAGCTTGCGCCAAACTGCGCTTTTGAAGCTCCGGTGGCCTTCTAAACCGACCTTGTTGCAAAGGCAACGGAGGTTGATTGTCAGGTTACTTGGTTAACTTCTCGTTTCTCAGCCTTAATGAATATCCGCACACGCGGTATTCAGGCGAGGCAAGAATACTCAGGAAACGCCAGAATGCAAGGGGGAGTTAGTTGGGGAATTGGGGTAAAAGTTGAATGGATGCATTGTTGCATGGGGGGGCGCGGGTTGCGGCCAACTCAACCATTCAACCAGTCGTAGCGCGGCCGTCCCGGCTGCGAGTTCACCGGGCGTCTCGCCCGGTGTTCATGTTTCCGGAAACGGAACTGGGCACCGAGACGGTGCCCGAACTCGCCGGCGAGACGCCCGCGCTACGGTCTACTCAAAAAAAGAGCCGCCCGGTTTCCCGGGCGGCTTTGTTTGACTGAAGACTGATCAAGTCTTACGCGGTCTGGAACACCACCACTGCGCTGCGGGCGCTTTCTCCGCCATTATTCAACGCCGAAACCGATAGTTCGAACTGAGCGTTCGACGCAAGGTTCTCCACCGCGAAGTTGTTATCGGCGGGACTGCCCACCGGCGTTGCCATTTCGTCCACCCCAACGATCTTCAACCAAACGCGGTGATACTGCGCCCGCGCGGTCTTGTCCCATTTGATTACCGCCTTGGTGCCGTACACCACCACCGTGACGTTCACCGGCTTGGGCGGAGCCTGCTTGATCCCGGGTTGGTTCAGGCCAAACGAATCCCAACGACCGTCCAATCCGCCGATCACCCGGTCGAGTTCTACCACCACGCCGCGAATCCGCTGGCGCATGGTTTTTTCCTTCAGTTTCCGTGCTGCGAGAAGACCTCTCACGGCACCCTTTTGCACCGTCACAGCGGTGTTGGCTGCGGTTAAAGCGGCCAGGGCGTCGGCTGCGAGGACCGCCGTCGCGACATTCGCCACTTCTATGGCTGCATGATCCGTCAGGTAACCTTCCATCGAACGGAGCTGCTGCTCCAGGCCGGCGACGCTTTGTTTGATTTGCAGCGAAGCACTGAATCCAGTGCCTTCCCATGCCGGGGAATAGCTCCTGCCGAGCGCCCGCTTCAACGTGTCCCGAATGTTGAAGGCCACATTGTAGGCCGTGTTGAATGCTTGCTGCAGCTCCGTGCGGCGATCGCGCAGAACCCCCTGGCTGGCGAGGTGTGCGTTGGTTGCTGCCGTCAACCCATTGAGGTCGGCATTGGTCAGCGGCTCGGTTCCGACCGTGAGGCCAAGCGCTGTGGCGTGGGTCACTGCCCCCGCCTTGAGTTTGGTGCCGGCATTGATCAATGCCGCCACCGAGTTGTATGCTTTTTGACGCATAGTTTTTGTTGTTCAAATTCAGTCCTGGACGCACCGTTTCTTCCGGGTCGACACAAGGTGTTTTTATTTCTTTGCACCTGCGTTAAGTCGCTCCTGAATCCAACGGACACTTTATGCCAAATGGGATGTGCCTCGCATAAGGTAGAAAATTGACGTCAATTTTTTACCTCCCACTGGACCCTTGCAGATCAACGACTTATAAGCGCAAAATTTTTTTAAAATGGCCCCTTTTTTGTCGTTGAAAACCGCCGTTTTTCGAATTTCTTTTCCAAAAACGTCATTTCATCCGGCGAGAATTCATTTTTTTGCCATTTACCCTTGCAGATCCATGTCTAAACGCTCCAATTCGCGCATGAATAACAAAACCTTTAGTCTTGCTGCCGACCGTAAAAACCTCAAAAAACTTGCTTTCAAGCGTCTGGAGAAACTGGAGGCACTTCTTACTGAGATCCATCGACTCCTCAACGATCCATCCCAGCGTCAGCATCACACCTGGTTGCATAAATTGCGCAAATGGCTTTGCAGTTCGTATACGATCTGGCCGGCAGACTACAAAGGAATCGGGGAATACGCCTGCAAATTGCTCGATGAAGTGAAGGAACTCGACGAACAAATGCTCTACATCATGGAGAA